>JBJOQA010000212.1:0-2695 GCA_046050225.1 Bacteroidota bacterium
TGCGTTGCATGGAACAAATTAGATACGATGTTTGTTACCATAACCTCAGTGTAAAAGTAGTTGCCGTGGGTGGGGGTTATGCTTACGGACCTTTAGGTGTATCACATCATACCACCGAAGATATCGGCATGTTACGTACCATCCCTAATTTGATTGTAACGGCACCTGGCGACCCCGCCGAAACAAGATTAGTTACCAGCTATTTGAGCCAAAGTAAAGCGCCAGGCTACATCCGTTTAGGTAAAGCCGGTGAACCTAAAATTCATCAAGAAGCATTTGCATTAGAGCGTTTCGGAAAAATTTGCAGCGTCATCAATCAACCCGAAAATCGCACTGCGGTTTTATCCTCCGGCGGTATTTTGGCTCATGCGCATCAAGGTATTCAAGCAAAAGCACAACCTTATAATTTGTTTAGCTTTCCGGTTATCAAACCAATGGATCTTGACACCCTTCGTTCCATTGTTTTGCAGCATGATTTTTTGATCACCATCGAAGAACATCAACGCAGCGGCGGATTTGGCTCTGCTATTTTGGAAGCTTGTCAACTTTTGTTAGAAAAGCAATTGATTCCGCATATGCCGCATGTAAAAATTGTAGCCATACCTGATCAATTTATCGGCTATGCCGGATCGCAAGAATATTTAAGAGAACAAGCCGGATTAATTATTTAAATCATGGAAACAGCCAAATTTCTGTTAGCCATTTGTATTCCCACATACAATCGAAGAGATTATCTAAATAAATGTTTGCAATCGGTTTGTACCGAAATTACACAATATGGATTGCAAAAGGAGGTTTCTGTAATCATAAGCGATAATGATTCAAATGACGATACATCAGCTATTGTTCAAAAATATATACAGGATTTTGACTCCATTTCATTTGCCTATTCAAAAAATGAAGTTAATGTTGGTGCAGTCAACAATTTCATCAAACTCGTTGAAATTTCAAATGCAAGCTACACTTACATTTTGGGTGATGATGATGTTTTAGGAGAAGGCGCCTTACAACAAACCGTGCAGCTTATCCAAGCGAATCAAGATGTTTTGGTATTTCATCTAAAATGTCAGCAAACCGATTTCATTCCGAAAGGAATGCCGGCCACACGATTGACTGTTTATCAAGCTGCTAGTCAATATTTTTATAATATCGGCAACGCCGGAACTTTTATTTTTAAAACCGCACCGGCCAATGCATTTATTGCACAACATAAAACGCGCATTGCCCAAACCTGCTGGCCACAAACCGAAATTATGTTTTGGATTTTGATGCAACAAAAGCAACATCAAGCCTTTATTGCCAGCGGCATCGAATTGGTAATTTCAGAAAGTCATGACGCCAACGTTATTTACAACACATGGTATATAACCGAAACTTTTTGTTTTAGTCAACTTCGAATTGTTCAAAATATCTTTCAAGATTATCAGGATAACCAATTTGTAACGAGTGCAAAAAAAGCAATTCCTGCTTGTCAAACACCGGTTAAATTCTTTTTTAGATTTTTACTTTTCGCCACTTATTACGATTATCCATACGAGCTCCAAAAAACGAAACAATTAATCATAGAGAACAAGCGCCTACTTAAAGGAATGAATTATTTATACCCACTGGTGTATAGCATTTTGTTTCATTTGCCTAATACCTTTAAAAAGCTTGGCACATTTTTCTACTTTTTTATATCCAAGCCTTCCTTCAAAAAAAGTACATTTGATGAACAATACGCTGCTGTTAGAGCTTATCAAGAAAATAAGTATCGGGTGTATAAAGAAAAAGGCAAGCTTACAGCCGAAATCGAGCGTTATATTTATTAATCAAAAACAATTGACGACCAATTCGTCGTTTTTACAAATATGTGTGGAATTTCAGGCATAATTGGTAATGATCCTGCGCAGGTAAACCTGGATATTTTACAGCAAATGACTGATAAAATTGCCCATCGCGGTCCGGATGGTGCGGGGCATTGGATAGATGAACAGCAAAAAGTGGCATTGGGGCATCGACGTTTATCCATTATCGATTTAAGTGAAACGGCCAATCAGCCCATGCATTATCTAGATCGTTATACGATTGTTTTTAATGGCGAGATTTATAATTACATTGAGCTACGCGAAGATTTATTAAAGAAGGGATATACCTTTAAAACGCAAGGTGATACGGAAGTATTGATGGCCTTGTATGATCAACATAAAGAGGGTTGTTTAGAATTTTTAGACGGCATGTTTGCCTTTGCCATTTATGATACCAAAGAACAAACTGTTTTTTGCGCACGTGATCGTTTTGGTGAAAAACCATTTTTCTTTCACCATCAGCCGGGCAAGGTTTTTTATTTTGCCAGTGAGATGAAAGCCTTATGGGCAGCAGGTGTTAGCGCAGAAGTGAATCCGGCGATGTTGTATAATTATCTTCAAGATGGTTATTTAGAAAATCCGAACGATGCCAGTGAAACTTTTTATTTGCATTGCAAAAGATTACCACATGCACATTGGTTGAAGCTAGACCTTCAAACTTTAAACTATCAAGTTCGGCCATACTATCAAATAAATTGGAAATTCGAAAACAAACAAATTACGGTTCCGGATGCCATTGAACAATTTCAGCATTTAATGCGCACTTCGGTAAAACGCAGATTGCGCAGTGATGTGCCGGTGGGCAGTAGTTTAAGCGGTGGATTGGACAGTAGTTTAGTAGTGTGTTT
>JBJOQA010000213.1:0-5213 GCA_046050225.1 Bacteroidota bacterium
GGATATTGAAATGCGGATGATTTATGTAATAGTTTATCTCCTTCTTCTGCTTCTTTTTTTGCAACATCCTCCAAATCTATTTTGTTAGGAACTGAAGAAAATTTTAAAAATACGGCTACTAAAATAAATGCTAACCCTAATATCAAATAAGGCACTTTCACACTTTCGATACTCGCATCTTTTGAACCTGCAGCAACGCTTCCAAAAATGGCAAAGCTTACTAATAATGGTCCAATAGTAGTTCCAAAATTATTTACACCGCCGGCCATAGTTAATCTTTGAGAGCCTGTTTTAGGGTCACCCATAACAATTGCCAAAGGGTTAGCCGCAATTTGTTGTAACGAAAAGCCTAAACCTACTATAAATAAACCCGAAATCATTAATGGGAACGATGAGGTATTGGCAGCCGGATAAAATAACAAGGTACCAATAGCCGATATCACCAAACCAACCGCAATACCATTTTTATAACCGATACGATTTAATAAATCCATACCGATAATCTTAGAGATACCCACATAAATTAACGAACCAACAGTATAAGCTACATAAAATGCAACAGAAACTAACTGACTTTGGCTTTGCGATAAATTAAACGCTTTTTTGAAAACAGGAATCAGGATATCGTTACTCGCAGCAACAAATCCCCAGAAGAAAAATACGGTAATCAGTGTTCCAAATTGCGACCATTTGGTTTGCACGGCATCTTTAGTAGCTTGGCTCATACAGCAGTTAGAATTTAATTGTTTAAGATGGATGAAAGTAAACCAAAATACCCAATTACAAAAATATTGCTTAAATAATGGCAGTTTTTTTTAGAGATTTTTTATTAGACAATCTTGATTTTATCAATCGCTAACCTTGGTTAGATTAATTCCTAATACATGTCAGTTTTTATATAAAAAATATGTGGTTAAAACTTGTTGGTGAATCACAAAATTGTCTACATTCAAGTTTCATAACAAACTGCTTTCTTTCATGGAAATATTACATGTAACTGCGGAGTGCTACCCGGTGGCCAAAGCCGGCGGTTTAGGCGATGTTGCCGGTGCCTTACCCAAATACCAAGTGGCATTAGGCCATATTGCCAAATTGGTAATGCCCATGTATCGTACTAAATTTTTGTATCAAAATAGTTTTGAGGTGGTACACAAAGGTGCCTTTAATATGGGGCCTTATTGGTTTAATTACACCATCATCAGAGAGCAAACCAATAAATTAGGATTTGATTTATACCTAGTTGATATCAATGGTTTATTAGATCGCGAACAAGTATATGGGTATTCGGATGACGTAGAACGCTTCACTGCTTTTCAAATTGCAGTGGTAGATTGGTTATCGCAGTGGCAACATCGTCCGAATGTAGTGCATGTGCATGATCATCATACGGGCCTCATTCCTTTTATGATGCAGCATTGCTATGCTTATCGTCATTTAGCGAGTATTCCAACGGTATTAACTATACATAATGCACAGTATCAAGGTTGGATGGGTTGGGATAAGTCGCATTACCTGCCTACTTGGGATAGCTGGAATTGGGGCAAATTAGATTGGGAAAATACCATCAATCCATTGGCCAGTGCTGTAAAATGTGCTCATCGTATTACCACGGTGAGTAATAGTTATTTGGAAGAAATGCGCAGCAGTGCGAATGGTTTGGAGAAATTATTTGAATATGAGCGCGGTAAATGTCAAGGGATATTAAATGGTATAGATGATGCGGTTTGGGATCCGGCTACCGATACTTATTTGGAAAATCAATTCGACATAGAAAGTGTTACTGAAGGCAAATTGGCCAACAAAATGGCTTTGTGTAACGAATTTAATCTGGATGTGAATAAACCGCTTTTTATTTTCATCGGAAGATTGGTGCACGAAAAAGCGGCCGATCTGTTGCCTCAAGCTATTTATGATTCTATTTATCATCTAGAAGGAAAAATGAATTTCTTGATTTTAGGAAGCGGTGATCCTTCGGTTGAATGGGAATTAGCCAATATGAATACGCCTTTGGCGGGATATTACAATTCTAAAATTGGTTATAACGAAAAACTTAGCCACCAAATGTATGCCGGTGCCGATTTTCTGTTAATGCCGAGCAGGGTAGAACCTTGCGGATTGAATCAAATGTATGCCTTGAAATATGGAACCATTCCTTTGGTAAGAAATACCGGCGGATTGCGAGATACAATCATTGATGTAGGCGAACCGGGTGGTTATGGTTTTATTTTTAATGATGCGAAGGTTTGGGATATTACTTATTCGGTTCATCGTGCTGTTCAAATGTATCAACATCCCGAAAATGTAGAAGCGATTCGGCAAAAAATAATGAAACTGAACAACAGTTGGGAAAATAGTGCCGGAAAGTACATTGATTTGTATCAAAGTTTGCAATAACTTTATATTCTCTATAAATTAATACTTGCCAATAAATTCTTCAATTAATCTCTCTATTTTTTATCTATGGACAGCAAATCAGTAATATCAATTGTATTAGGTGGCGGTGCCGGAAGTCGATTATATCCTTTAACCGCAACACGTAGTAAACCGGCTGTACCTATTGCCGGTAAATATCGTTTGGTGGATATTCCCATTTCAAACTGTATTAATTCGGGTATCAATCGTATCATTGTTCTTACGCAGTTTAACTCTGCTTCATTGAACAAGCATATAAAAAACACCTATCAGTTTAGCGTGTTTAGTAAAGGCTTTGTTGATATTGTTGCTGCAGAGCAAACACCTGATAACCCGCAATGGTTTCAAGGTACAGCTGATGCGGTTCGTCAATCGTTGCGCCATATTCAATCTTATGATTTTGAATATGTGCTTATTTTAAGTGGCGACCAATTGTATCAAATGGATTTTGAAGCCATGATTGATCATCATCGCTCAAAAGGGGCTGATATTACTATTGCCACCATTCCGGTAGGCGATCGCGAAGCGCCGGAGTTTGGAATTTTAAAAACAGACGACCAACATAATATTACCTCTTTCGTTGAAAAGCCTGATCGTTCTATTTTGGGCGAATGGACTAGCGATACCGGTGCAGAAATGCAAAGACAGGGTCGCAATTATTTAGCTTCGATGGGTATTTACATTTTCAGTAGAAAGTTGTTGTTTAATTTACTCGAAGAAGAGAAGAAAGACGCCACCGACTTTGGTAAAGAAATTATCCCGATGTCGATTGAAAAATATAAAGTATTGAGTTATCAATATGAAGGTTATTGGACGGATATTGGAAATATCTACTCTTTCTTTGAGGCTAATCTTTCCTTAACAATGGATTTGCCTCCATTTAATTTGTTCGATAATCAGCAAATCGTCTATAGTCATGCGAGGATGTTGCCGCCGGCAAAAATTAGCGGTACCACGCTCGAAAAAACCATCATTTCTGAAGGTTCTATTATTGCTGCAAGCAGGATAGAAAGCAGTGTGATCGGTATTCGTAGCCGAATCGGTCATGGTTCTACCATTGTTAATTGTTATATCATGGGTAACGATTATTTTGAAACCCTTGCCGAAATTGAAAGAAGCGAAGCGAAGGGTATTCCTAAAATTGGTATCGGTGATCGTTGCTATTTCAAAAATGCCATCGTAGATAAAAATTGCAGAATTGGTAACGATGTACGCATTAATGGCGGCTCACATTTACCTGCCGGCGATCATGCCCTTTATGCAGTAAAGGATGGTATCGTGGTAGTTAAAAAGGGAGCTGTTATTCCCGATGGATTCAGTATATAATTATATAAATATGCCCGTTAAACGGGCATATTTTCTAATCTTTTTTAAATGTGTACTTTGTACACGATTTGTTCAGCTTTAATAGATTGCTATGTCTTTAGGAAACAACACCAGTAAACCCAAGTTAAGTCTCATACAGATTATCAATATGAGCGTTGGTTTTTTCGGAATTCAATTTGGATGGGATTTGCAACGTGCCAATATGGGCCCCATTTATGAACATCTACATGCAGATGCAGATAAAATTCCATTACTTTTTTTAGCAGCACCTTTAACAGGTTTAATTGTTCAGCCAATCATCGGCCATATGAGCGACCGCACCTGGCACCCGGTTTATGGACGTCGTAGGCCCTATTTTTTAATTGGTGCCATCATGAGTTCTATCGCATTAATTGTGATGCCACATAGTCCAGTATTATGGATTGCCGCCGGTTTATTATGGGTTTTGGATGTTTTTGGAAATGTTGCCATGGAGCCATTTAGAGCATTTGTTGCCGATAAATTGAATGAAAAACAAATGACCGAAGGTTTTGTAATGCAAAGTTTAATGATTGGCTTAGGTGGAAGTATTGCATCGGCATTGCCCTGGTTAATGACCAACGTTTTTCATCTAAGTGAAACCGCAGCAAGTGGCATCATACCTGATAATGTGAAGTGGAGTTTTTATATCGGTGCATTTTTCTTTTTAGCTGCAGTACTGTTTACTGTTTTTACTTCTAAAGAATATCCACCTGACGAAGAAGCGCTTAAAGCCAACAGCGAAGCAGGTAGTAGTGGAATTTTAGGCGGGCTAAAAGAAATAAAAGAAGCCATTGTTAATATGCCTTCCAGAATGAAAGTATTGTCTGCCGTTCAATTTTTTACATGGCCGGGCTTATTTTTAATGTGGTTTTATTACAACACTGCCGTAGCAAGAAATGTATTTCATGCAACTAGTGAAACCGATCCTTTGTATGGACAAGGAACAAACTTTGGTGGTTTAACGTTGGCATTTTACAATGTAATCACCTTCTTGTTTGCATTTATTTTACCATTTATCGCAAGTAAATTAGGTAGAAAGTTAACCCATGCTTTGTGCCTGTTTTGTGGTGCAATTGGTTTAATTAGCGTTGCCTTCGTTGAAAATAAATACATGTTATTCGGTTGTATGACCGGTGTAGGTATTGCTTGGGCAAGTATCTTATCCATGCCATACGCGATGTTGGGTGGCGTTTTGCCTAAGAATAAGATCGGGGTGTATATGGGTATTTTTAACTTCTTTATCGTACTTCCTGAAATTCTGGCTTCTTTGGGTTTTGGTTGGATTATGAAAAATGTTCTTCATAATGATCGATTATTAGCAGTACAAATAGGTGGTGTGTTAATGATTATTGCAGGTATAATTTGCTATCTATTTATTAAGGAAAATGATGAAAAATGAGAAAGATAATTTTTATTTATAAATTAGTTATTTGTTTTGGCTTTGTGGGCTTAAT
>JBJOQA010000214.1:0-14396 GCA_046050225.1 Bacteroidota bacterium
TTGGAAATCAGTTTTTCGCTTTGCGTACCTTTGCCGCTACCCGGAGGGCCGAAGAGAATTAAATTGAACATATTAGATCGATAGCCGTTATAGATAACAAATATAACATTTGAACTTTAAAATTCCATTAACATTTTAGAGAATATCTTGAAAAACCTTCATTAATGTTGTTTTGTACATAGTGAAAAGCAAAAAACAGGCACATGCAACACATAGTAAAAAAATTTATCTATTTACCTTTCTTATTCATTTTAAGTGGATTGGGCTGTACCCAAGCTCAAAATAAACAAAAATCAGACAGTATGAAATCGAACAGCAAAAACCCGGTATATTCTAGAACAGATAGCAATAATGTTACTATTTCAAACCAAGAATGGCAAAAAATACTACCTGAAGAGGTGTTTGAAATTTCTCGCATGAAAGGTACCGAACGCCCTTTTACCGGTATGTACGATAAACATAAAGAAGTGGGCACCTATTATTGCGCAGCTTGCGGCAATCCCCTTTTTAGCAGTAATGGAAAATTTGAAAGCAGTTGCGGCTGGCCTAGTTTTTTTGAGCCGATTAAAAAAGGAAGTATTATTTATGCCCCAGATAATAGCTACGGTATGTCGCGCACAGAAGTGATGTGCGGTCGTTGTAAAGGGCATTTAGGACATGTTTTTGAAGACGGCCCACCGCCAACCGGATTGCGTTATTGTATCAATTCTGTTATACTCGACTTTGAAAAAGCCCAAGAACAACAACAAGAATTTGAAAAAAAGAACAACCAACCCTAAGTACTAACGGGATATTAACATCCAGTTAACGGTAAAAACCTATGGTTTTGCGTTACTTTTATGTTGCAAAAAATTAGTCACATGAAAGTTTTTACATTTTTATTGTTTGTTGGATTGGTTGGCTGCGCTTTTACATCATCGGCCCAAACAACTTTATTACCCGACCAAAATCCTAATTATATGGTGAGCCAAGCAAAATATGTTTTGGCTGCCGACTCGCTCAATAAGCAACAAGACAAAACGCTTCAAAATACCTATAAAGCCTACGATTGGTATGAAGCACGTTTAGAACGCCGTGCCAGTAGAATTGCATTTCGTCGCGAACTCAGAATGGAACGCGCACGCAACAGCGGATGGAATAATGGGTACGGATGGAATAACCAATTCAACAATCCTTTATGGCCTTTATACCAACATGCTTTGCCGCTATACCTAATGTATCGTTGGTGGAGATAATCTAGCATACCCAATTTTAAACCGCATTTGCTATCACAAAAATTATTGCATGAAAAAAGTTTACGCTTATAGCTTTGTTATTGTATTCGCTCTATTTTTCGCTGCTTGCAGCAGATCTGTAACCCGTATCGACCCATCGGAAACCGTTGACATCTCCGGCAAATGGAATAACACCGACAGTCGCCTTACCGCCGAACAAATGATTGAAGAAATTCAAAAAGAACCTTGGTTAAACAATTTCTTGCAAGCTAAAAACGGACAAAAGCCGGTTGTAATTTGCGGCTTTGTAGATAATAAAAGCCATGAGCATATTGAAGCCGAAACCTTTATCAAAGACTTGGAACAGTCGTTTGTAAAAACGCAAAAAGTACGTTTAGTACAAGCCGGTTCAAAAAGAGAAGCGATTCGCGCCGAAAGAGCCGATCAACAAACGAACGCCACCGTTAGCACCATGAAGAAATTTGGTATGGAAGTGGGTGCCGATTATATGCTGCAAGGCTCTATCAACTCCATTGTAGATGCACATAAACGCAAAAAAGTAGTGTACTACCAAGTAAATCTTGAACTAACCGATATTCAAACCAATGAAGTAGTTTGGATCGGAGAAAAAAAGATTGCCAAATACGTGAAAAACTAAGTGAACAGGCGTTTTACCCATTCAAGTTTTATTGCGGTACTTAATAAAATGATACCGGCAATGGCATTATTGCTTTTGCTTAGTTCTTGTGCAACCTATAACCAACGAATTACAGCTTACCACCAGGCATTAAAAAAAGAAAACTACAGCAAAGCCAATGAAATGCTGGATGGTATTCGGCTATTGCAAAAAAACAGAAACCGCTTATTGTATGTAATGGAAAAAGGTAAAACCCTGCACCTTTTAAAAATGTACGATAGCAGCAATCACTATTTGAATGAAGCCGACGATTTAATAGAATTAGCACGAACATCGGCCAAAGATGCAGCCGTTACCTATTTGGTAAACCCAATGTTGCAAAAATATCGACCCGAAGATTTTGAAAAATATTTGATTCATTATTACAAAGCACTGAACTATATTTTTTTGGGTAATACCGAATCGGCATTGGTAGAAGTTAGAAAAATAAGCTTGGTTACCCAGGCCCAACAAGATAAAGCCGGCTTTCGTACGAATCGTTTTGAAGCTGATGCATTTTCAATTATTCTGCAAGGATTATTGTATGAAAAAGCCAA
The DNA here is from genome assembly GCA_046050225.1 of Bacteroidota bacterium. Classification (GTDB taxonomy): domain Bacteria; phylum Bacteroidota; class Bacteroidia; order Chitinophagales; family Chitinophagaceae; genus Ferruginibacter. The sequence continues at coordinate 2,448 of JBJOQA010000214.1, forward strand.
TGATATCAATAACGCTTTTATCGCTTACCGAAACGCCGCAGATTTATTTATTAAAAACAACAAACGCTATTACGGTGTTGTAATTCCCGATCAACTCAAACAAGATTTATTGCGTACTGCCTACTTAATGGGCTTTACCGATGAACTTCAACGCTACGAAAAAATATTTAAACAAACCTATACGCCACAGCCCAAACCGGCAGGTGAATTAGTAGTTTTTTGGGAATCCGGTATCGGACCGGTGAAGGATGAAACCATGCTATCTTTCAATTTAGTAAGATCGGGTAATGGCTATTATTTTTCCGATAATGGCGGACTATATAATATCCCCTACGATAATTATCCGTCTAACAATAGCGACTTAAGCAGTTTGAGCATGTTTGCCCTTGCACTACCTAAGTACAATAGCTTTATACCCCAAGCTTATGGTGCCACCGTGCAAGCACCGTCGGGCAAATTTGATTTACAAAAGGTTGCGGACATCAATGTTCTTGCAACCCAAACGCTTCAAGAACGTTTTTCACGCGAATTAGGTACTGCTCTCAGCAGAATGGTGTTAAAAAAACTAAGCGAAAAAGCGTTAGAACCCAAGCCCTCCACCTACGATCCCAATAAAACCGCCGAACAAAGAAAAAAAGAAAAAGACCAACGTACCAAACAAGAAATATTAGCACTAGGTTTAAAAATCTTTAATCGTGCAACTGAAAAAGCAGATACGCGCAATTGGCAATCCTTGCCCGCACTTATTTATTATGCACGTATTCCCTTAGTAGAAGGCGAAAATCAGCTTGTTTTTCAATCGTTACCCGGCAATTCATTTAATCAACCCGTTACTATTCATGTAACCGCCAATGGGTCGTTACAATTCTTCTCTGTGCAACAATTTCATTAATTGAACATTTTAATTTACCATTCCTCAGCATTGATTTGATGTTTCAACGTTTTTTACTGAACTTGAGAAGCTATTATTATGATTATGAGAAAATCCATTTTGGTGCTTTTGGCACTCGCATGTACTTGTGTAACCTTTGCACAAAAAGTTCGTCTCGAACAATTTAAAAACATGAAACCCCGTAGCATCGGGCCGGCAGGCATGAGCGGCCGCGTAACATCTATTGATGCCGAGGTTGCTAACCCGGATGTAATTTATTTAGGAACCGCTTCGGGTGGCGTATGGAAAACTGAAAATGCCGGCAATACCTGGCAGCCTATTTTTGATGAACAACCCATATTAAATATTGGCTCGGTAGCTATTCAGCAGTCTAACCCTAGTGTAGTTTGGGTTGGTACCGGTGAAGGTAATCCGCGAAATTCTCTCAATATTGGCGGCGGTATTTATCGCAGTTTAGATGGCGGTAAAACCTGGAAAATGATGGGGCTTGAAAAAACCCGCAATATTCATCGTATTATCATCGACCCCACTAATCCTAACACCGTCTATGCTGCTGCCATCGGCAATCCGTTTGCCGAGCATCCTGAACGTGGCGTTTATAAAACAACCGACGGTGGCGAAACTTGGAATCTTATTTTGCATACCAATGATACAAGCGGATGTGCCGATTTAGTAATGGATCCTTCCAACCCCAATAAACTCTTGGCAAATATGTGGCAACATAGAAGAACGCCTTATAGTTTTAAAAGCGGTGGGCCCGGCAGTGGATTTTATATGACCTATGATGGCGGTAAAACCTGGAAAAAATTAGGCAAAGAAGAAGGTTTGCCCGAGGGAGATTATGGCCGTATTGGTATTGCGATTGCACCAAGCGACCCACGTCGTATTTATGCAATGATTGAGGCCGGCAAAAATGGCTTGTATCGCACCGATGATGGTGGCGCCAAATGGGAATTAGTGAATAGTAATGCTAGCGATGTAACCAATCGACCCTTTTATTTTCAAGACATACGGGTAGACTCTAAAAACGAAAACAGGGTTTACAATGTTTACCAAATGATTTCACTGAGTGAAGATGGTGGAAAAAACTTTAGAGTGATTGTTCCATATAGTGGCATTCATCCTGATCACCATGCATTTTGGGTTCACCCAACCGATCCTAATTTTATCATCGACGGTAACGACGGTGGAATCGGTATCAGTCGCGATCGCGGCAAAACTTGGAAGTTTGATGAACAATTACCGGTTGGTCAATTTTACCATATAAATGTAGATAATCAATTGCCCTACCATGTAATGGGTGGCATGCAAGATAATGGCAGTTGGCATGGCCCCGCCTATACTTGGATTGGTAGTGGTATCAGAAACTACTTTTGGCAAACACTTTGGGGAGGAGATGGCTTTGATGTTTCACCCGACCCCGAAGACCCCAACTGGGTTTATGCGATGAGTCAAGGTGGTTCGTTAGGCAAATACAATATTGCTACCGGCGAAGAAATGAGCATTCGACCTCCATCTACCATTGTTAATAAACGTTTTAGATTTAATTGGAATGCCGGCTTTGCCCAATCGCCCATAGAGCCCGGTACTATTTATTATGGTAGCCAATACTTACACAAAAGTTCGAACAAAGGATTGAATTGGGAAACCATTTCGCCCGATCTTACCACCAACGATACCTTGCAACAAAAGCAAGATGAAAATGGCGGACTTTCTGTAGATATTACCGGTGCCGAAAACTACAATACCATCATTTGTATTGAACCCTCTTCAAAAGATAAAAATTTGATTTGGGTAGGTACTGATGACGGAAATGTTCAGCTTACTAAAGATGGGGGTACTACTTGGACGAATTTTCGTGGTAAAATTCCCGGAATGCCATTGGGCGCATGGGTAGCCCAAATTCGTGCTAGCAGGTATCAAGCCGGGGAAGCATGGGTTGTTTGTAATGATTATCGCCGAGGCGATTTTAAGCCTTATATTTTCAGAACCAAAAACTTTGGACAAACTTGGGAACGCGTTGTTGACGAAAAGAAAGTAACCGGTTACGCCCTATGTTTAATTCAAGATCCGGTTGAACCCAATTTGGTTTTTGTAGGTACCGAACAGGGTCTATGGGTTAGTTTTGATAACGGCACTAATTTTCAACAATGGAAGAACGACTATCCATCGGTTTCTACCTACGATATGGTAATTCAAGAGCGTGAGGCCGATTTAGTAATTGCAAGTTTTGGTCGCGCCTTGTATGTGTTAGATGATATTCGTCCGCTTCGTAAAGTTGCTGCTGCTACAGGCTTATTAACCGATAAAAAATTGCAAGTATTTGAAGCACCGACTGCTTATCAGGTAAACACAAGAAATGTAGCAGGATACGACTATAGCTCTTGGGGTGTTTACGAAGGTACCAATCGCCAAAGAGGCGCCATGGTTTCTTATTTTATTAATAAAAGTAAAGAACCTAAAAAAGACAGCGCTGTTACTGCAAAAACCAACGAAACCAGAAACGCAGCTCCTGAAGGTGGCCGTAGAAGAAGAGGTGGATCAGCAGGCATTAAAGGAGATACGGTTTTTGTAAAAATTTACACCGCCGAAAACGAACTAATTAGAACGATGCAATGGCCTGCCGATAGCGGATTTAATCGTCAATATTGGGGTTTCGAAACCAAAGGCAAACGCCAACCGGGTAGCGCTAAACCTAAAGCCGGTGATGAAGAACCGAGAGGATTGCAAGTTTACCCGGGTAAATTCAAATTTATTTTTACCTATAAGAATGAATCAGATTCTACCTATGTAACAGTTAATCCCGACCCGGCCGTGCAACCTAATAAAACGATTTACGATGCCAAAAAAGCGGCATTCGATCGTTTGAGTAAAAGCAGCGATCAATTGGTGTTAGTTACCGATCGATTAACCGAAGCCGAAGAGGTAATTAGTAAATTGGAAGGCAATTTGAAAAACATAGAAACGCCGGCCGCGGATAGTTTAAGAAAATCTTGTAAGGCCATGACCGATTCTATCAAAAATATACGCTACTTCCTTTCAGGCAAACCGCAAGAAAAACAAGGATATGGATCGCCTTATCAATTAACGGTAATGAGCAAACTATATGAAGCGCGAAATGAAATAGGCGCTAAAAACAAAGTACCCGATCAACAAGAATTTGCAATGATTGAAATTGCCGAAAAACTTACCGGAGAAGCCGTTCAACGCACCAATCTGTTTTTTGAAGGAGCATGGAAAGCGTTTAAAAATCTAGCAACCAGCACACAGCCACCGCTATTTAATGAGTACGCACCAATAAATTAAATTTATCTGTTTTTACAAAGCCGCCGAATTAAATTCGGCGGCTTTGTTGTATTAAAATGTTTACCCAAATCTCTATTGCAAATATATTCTTACGCAAATCACGGCTTTTCTAATCACTAGCCTTTACTTTTGCAACATCTTTTGACGTAAACAAAACCTATATGTCTGCTTCTCCCCTTAGCCAATTGGCTCAAACCCTCATCGGATCTGAAATTGTTAAACTAGGTGCCGATATTAAAGAGAAGATGCGTCAGGGTAACAAAATTTACAACTTTACCATTGGGGATTTTGATAGCGCCGTGTTCCCCATTCCTGCAGGATTAGAAAAGGAAATTATCCATGCCTATCAACAAAAGTTTACAACCTATCCACCCGCCGATGGAATCCTTCCTTTACGTGATGCCGTTAGTAAATTTTTAGAAACACATGAAGGATTATCTTACAATAATGATGAAATTTTAATCGCCGCAGGCGGAAGACCGTTAATCTATGCCGCCTATCGTGCCATCGTTGACAAAGGCGATAAGGTTATTTATCCGGTTCCAAGTTGGAATAATAATCACTATGTTCATTTTACCGAAGGGGAGCATATTATGATTGAAAGTAAGCTTGAAAATCATTTTATGCCAACAGCTTCCGAAATTGCACCACACCTTAAAGGCGCCTCGTTATTGGCACTTTGTTCGCCGCTCAACCCAACAGGTACAACTTTCACCAAAGAAGAATTAGAAGCCATTTGCGATTTGGTATTAGCCGAAAATCAACAACGCGGTGAAAATGAAAAGAAATTATACCTGTTGTATGATCAAATTTATTGGACCTTAACTTTTGGTCAAACACAGCATTATAACCCTGTTTCACTTCGCCCCGAAATGAAAGCATACACTGTTTTTATTGATGGAATCAGCAAAAGCTTTGCAGCCACCGGCGTTCGCGTAGGCTGGAGCATGGGCCCGGCAAATGTTATGGCAAAAATGAAAGCCATCAATAGTCATGTTGGCGCATGGGCGCCGATGGCCGAACAACAAGCGGTAGCAACCTATCTCAAAGATGAAGCGGGCATTAGTAGCTACTTCACGCATTTTAAAGCGGAGATTGAAGAAAGATTGGTGCGCATTTACGAAGGTATCATACATCTAAAAAATGAGGGGCATGCCGTTGATGCCATTGCACCGCAGGCTGCTATTTATTTGACGGTTCAATTTGATTTGGTTGGACAAACAAAAGCCGATGGCACTACCCTTCAAACACAGCAAGAAGTTACGGCCTATTTATTAGATGAGGCAAAATTGGCCATTGTTCCTTTCTCTGCATTTGGCGCATCTGCCAATAGTAGTTGGTATCGTTTAAGTGTGGGAACTTGTAGAAAAGAAGAGATCGATGCGATGTTAGCGACATTAAAAAACGCCTTGACAAATGTCAGGCGTTAATAATTTTATTTCGATAAAAAACTAAAAATTAATTTTTACAATTTAAGAATACAAAAGGCTGTAATTCTTGAACGCGAATAACATTTTTTACCAAAATGTTTTTGCTGTAAATTTTATACTTGTTTAAATCAATCACTTCATGCGCAACAACTAAGTTGTCGAGTCGTTCAACATGAAACAACATTTCATGCAGCAGTTCCACCTCTTGCTCGATGGCTTGCTCACTCATCAGTTCTTGATTGAACATTACAAGTAAATCGCGGTTAATCTTATTCATACTGGCGAAATTGGCTTTTTAACAGGAGGATTAATAACCAACAAAACCTTTTTTGTTTGGGCATCCGCACTGACTTTTCTTTGCCGAATTACAACTCAACAAAGTCAAACTGGCGAAAACCAGCAAACAAAAAGCTATTCTGATATATGGTTTCATATTATTGGTGTTACTAAAATAACTAATTTCAATAACTTTTATTGCTTTTATTCATGATTTTTTCAAAATCAGCAAACACCAAAGCGAATTTAACAATTTTAGTGGCACCATTAGATTGGGGCCTCGGCCATGCAACACGTATGATTCCCGTAATTGAGCACTTGTGTAGTAGGAATTTTACGGTGATTATTGCTGCATCCGGCAGCAGCAAAACCTTACTGCATCAGGCTTTTAGCGAAATCAAGCTAATTCCGATTCCCGAATATAAAATTGCTTATAGTTCCTCAGCCACAAAAACAACCGTAAAATTACTATTACAGATTCCTAAAATACTGTACAAGGTTGCGCGCGAACATTTTTGGTTAAAAAGGGTCGTTAAAAAGTACGGCATTGATGTGGTTATTGCCGATAATCGCCCCGGCTTATTTCACAAAGGCATTCCAACGGTTTATGTAACGCATCAAGTAAATATCCAAACCTTTAGTAAAAGCGGCAATATAATTGCTAAATGGCTCCATCAGCAGTTTATCAAAAAGTTCAATCACTGTTGGATACCTGATGGCGAAGGCAATCAATCTTTAGCGGGTGCATTATCTCATCCGCCTCCTATAACTATTCCAACTTTTTACCTTGGCTGTTTATCTAGATTTAAACAGAACCTTGCACCTCAAAAAAAATATGCGCTTGTTATTTTAATTTCCGGTCCCGAGCCGCAACGAAGCATTTTTGAAAATATAGTTTTACAGCAAATCGAGCAAATCGAAGGAAAGGTATTACTCGTGCGCGGCTTACCCAACGGTGGCGCGCTGATCCAAACAAGTCAATATCCTTCGTTAACCGTACATGATCATTTAGCTTCCGATGATTTGCAATTTGCAATCCAATCCGCCGAATGGGTATTGTGCCGAAGCGGTTATACCACCATTATGGATTTGGTACAATTACAACAGCGTGCAATTTTAGTTGCCACCCCTGGCCAAACCGAACAAGTATACCTTGCTCAGCATTTATATGAAAAGAAAATGTTTTTCAGCGTTGAACAATCAAAATTGCAACTCAAATCAACTATCGAAACAGCGGCTAAACTCAATTTTAAAATACCTTTGTTTGAAATGCAATCATTTAAAACAGCCATTGATGCTAGTTTAAACGAATTGCTACATCCCTAAGCAGTTAAACGTAAATATTATTGAAACCGGCTATCAAAGCACATATCGGCCTTTTATTTACCAACTTGTTTTTTGCCATCAATTTGAGTGCAGTGAAATACCTTACCGGTAATATGTTGGTAAAACCATTTGGGTTAAACGTTATTCGTGTAGGCGTTTCTGTTATACTTTTTTGGTTAATGTTTGTGATGGCACCCGGTAAAACACAAAAAATTGAACGCAAAGATTGGGGACGTTTCTTTTGGTGTGCCCTCGCCGGCATCGCCATCAATCAATTACTTTTTTTGAAGGGTCTCTCGCTTACCTACTCTATTCATGCCGGCTTATTGATGCTTACAACCCCTATCTTAATTACCATCATTGCAGCATGGATTTTAAAAGAAAAAATAAATTCCTTTAAAATTATTGGCCTTTTTTTAGGTATTGCCGGCGCAACCATATTGATAGCAGGACGAGAAAAAACCGGCAATGGTAATGATGTTTTATTAGGCGATTGCTTTATCCTCATCAATGCAATTTCTTATACCGGCTACTTCATTTTAGTAAAACCATTAATGCAACGTTACCCGCCTATTCAGGTAATGCGCATGATATTTACCATTGGATTTTTTATGGTATTGCCATTTGGCTATCAAGAGTTTGTTTCCATTCCATGGCAACAGTATGATAGCATAGCTTACCAATGTTTAGTTTTAATTGTTATTGGTGGTACGTTTTTAGCCTATTTGTTTAATATTTACGGCATACAACATTTAGGTGCCGCCAAAGCAGGATCTTATATTTATTCGCAACCGGTTTTTGCTACGATTATTGCGATGACGTTTTTACATGAATCCTTATCCTGGACAAAAATTATTGCAGCCGTATTTATTTTCAATGGCGTATACCTCTGCAATTATAACCGCAGTGCGCAAATAGATAAATCCTAAACTGCTTATTGCATTTTAGGATAATCAAAAAACAAAAAGTCTTTCTCAGTTTGTGCAAAATTTTGCCATTTTGCAACTTTACATTGCACTGCAAAAACGCCACAGGTGGGCATTTCATCCAGTCGTATACTTTCTAGCAAACTATTTACAAAATCAGTAATACCGGGGTTATGCGAAAAAATTGCAACGGTATGCCATTGATCATCTAAACCGGCTACCACAGCTTGAAAATCTTCAACCCCTGCACCATAAAGCTTGGTTATAAAATGCAAATCGGCTTCGCCGGAATTAAAAACTTCGCAAAAAGCTTGTGCCGTTTTTTTAGCTCGCTTTGCCGGACTACTAACAAATGCATCAATTGCGGATATTTTATCTTTAACCCTTTGGGCAACAATGGGTGCATCTTTTTTACCTCGTTCATTTAATGGGCGATCAAAATCAGATTCGGCAGCCGAATTCCAACTACTTTTTGCATGACGAACGAGTATCAAAGTTTTAACAACAGACATGTTGGTAGATTTAATACCCCAAAGGTATTTTTTTAATAGCCCAACTACAAACTTTAACTTTACAGCCTATGTTACGATCGGTTACCGAAAATGATTTTAATTACATTTTTGAATTGTATATGCACCCTGCTATCAATTCATTTTTAATGTATGAAGAAATGGATGCCTCCGCATTTCGACCCATTTTTGACCAACTTTTGCAACAAGAAGTATTGTGGATTATGGAAGTTGACAACAAGCAGGTGGGAATGATCAAGCTAGCACCCATGCAGTATCGCTGTAGCCATATTGTTTACATTGGGGGTGTTGCCATACACCCTGATCATAAAGGACAAGGATGGGGCTTACAAATGATGCAGGAGGCGATTACGCTTATTTTGGCTAAAGGTTATTTACGCGCCGAACTCAGCGTAGCGGTTGAAAATGAAAAAGCCATTCGTATTTACGAAAAAGTGGGATTTAAAAAAGTAGGCGTACTTAAAAACTTCGGTTATCTCCAATCCAAAAACCGATTTGTAGATGAATGGCTAATGGAATATTTACCTAATACTTAGTATCCACGCACATTTTTACCGCTCATATAGTTCATAAAAGCCTTGTTACAAACTCGGTTACCGCCCGGTGTTGGGTAGTTGCCGGTAAAATACCAATCGCCCGTATTGGTGGGGCAAGCTTTATGCAAAGTTTCAATTGTTTGGTAAATCACTTCCACCTCAATTGATAGTTCGCTAGGAGTAATAAGTTGCGCTATTTTATTAGAAATTTGCTCTAAGCTGAATGGTTTGTAAACTTTACGAACCAAATTTTGGGTATGTAATTGATGATTTCGTTCTAGCTCCTGACATTCAGTTAAAATATCTGTAAGTATATGTGTTTGATTCGTTTCTTGCAGTAAAGCAATCGCAGCTCTAAAGGCAATGAAATCGCCTAATTTACTCATATCAATGCCATAACAATCGGGATAGCGAATCTGCGGCGCAGACGAAACCACGATAATCTTCTTCGGCTTTAGGCGCGCCAACATTCGAATGATACTTTCTTTTAGTGTGGTACCTCTAACTATAGAATCGTCAATAACCACCAGCGTATCTTCATAATCGCGCACGGTGCCATAAGTTACATCGTATACGTGTTGCACCATTTCGTTACGGCTAGTATCTTCTGTAATGAATGTGCGCAATTTCACATCCTTAATCGCAATTTTTTCTATCCTTACTTTTCGAGATAGTAACTCTTTAAGTTTTTCAGGATTTACTTCGTTACCCCATTTCAACACCCGATCTATTTTCACTTGCGTAAGATAGTCTTCTGCACCTTTTTGCAAACCGTAAAAGGCAATTTCGGCGGTATTGGGAATGAAGGAGAAGATGGTATTTTTTAAGTCGTGGTTGATGGCTTTCAAAACCGGTTCGCTGAGATAGTAACCCAGCGCTGTTCTTTCTTTGTAAATTTTTTCATCACTACCGCGACTAAAATAAATTCTTTCAAAGCTGCATGCACGGCGTTCTTTGGGCGTAACTACTTCTTCTACACGATAGCTCCCATCTGCCTCTACCAATAAGGCATATCCCGGCATTAATTCTTGTACTTCATTTTCGCCCACATTAAATGCGGTACGAATAGCGGCTCTTTCGCTTGCCGCCACAATCACATCTTCGTGAATATAATAGTAAGAAGGACGAATGCCATGCGCATCGCGCACTACAAAAGATTGGCCGTTGCCTAACAAACCGCTGCAATTAAAACCACCGTCGAACAACGGAACGGCTTGTTGCAATACTTGTTTTAGATCGAGGTTATCGGGATGCGCTTCATCGGCTTTCACTAAAAAATGATGAAATACTTCCATCATGGCTGCCAAATCGCTTTGTTTTTGAAAATTGCCGGGTTCAATATTTACGATATTGAATAGTTCTTCGGTATTTACCAGATTGAAGTTTCCGGCCAATGCTAGATTTCGGGCAGGAATGGTATCACGCTTGATAAAGGGATGGCAAAATTCAACATTGTTCTTTCCTTGTGTACCGTAGCGTAAGTGACCTAATAATAATTCGCCAAGATGGTGCACATGGCCTTTCATTAAGCCGGGATGTTGTTTAATATCCGGCAGATATTTTTCTATTTCATCAATTTCTTTTCCAACTTGTGCAAAAATATCGGCGATAGGTTGATTGGCGCTACTACGTAAGCGATGCAAGAAAGGATAACCGGGTTCAACATTAAGCTTAACGGTGGCAATTCCTGCGCCGTCTTGACCTCTATTATGTTGCTTTTCCATCAGCAAGTACAACTTGTTTAGTCCGTATAAAACCGAACCATACTTTTGCTGATAGTAACTGAATGGCTTTCTTAAACGAATGTATGCCAATCCACATTCGTGTTTAATCGCGTCGCTCATGGTAGTGGGTGAGGAGGCAAAGTTAATTGTTTGAAAATAAAAAATCCCGGTATAAAACCGGGATGAATATTAAATTTTTAGAGGCCACTTATACAAACACCTATTTGATAAGGTCGAATATCGGCACCTGCGCCATCTTTTAGAAGTTTGGTAATGGTATAAGAACCAAACAGTGAGAAGTTACCGATACCGGCGCGTGCGGTAAAAGCGATTCTGCTAGAGTTGAAATAACTTTTTCTGCTCAATTTTTCTTTATACGATCCAATTGTTGTACCGCTTTTGTTTTGCAAGGTTTTACCTTTGGTATGCGCATCGAGCAGGGTTCCCAATTTTGCACCAATGGCAAATTTCCAGCTCGACTTTTCTTTTTCGGGATGCAAGGCAAACCGCAATTCAACCGGAATTTCTAGAAAAGTGGTGGCTAGTTTATATTTTTTAAACGAATTGGATGAATCTTGATTTACAAAGGGCAGCTTTGTGGTAGTTGCATCCAATTGCACTCCCATTTTTTTAAAGAAGATATTACTATTGCTGATGCCCAAACCAAAAGCCACACTCCATTTTGGGTTGGTTTTAAACGGCTTGCTCATCATAAAGGAGATATTTAATCCGCGTGATATTCCGCCCATATGGTTGGTAATGGAATCCGGAGCACCGGCCCAATGATCAGATGTAAGCTGAATCATAAGGTGATCCCCTGCTTTATTCATTGCGTCTTGCTTCCAGTTATTGCTGGTTTGTGCAAATGCCGACGCGGAAAACACAATTGCTGAAACCCAAATTAGTAACTTCTTCATAAATGATTTTGTGGGTGCAAAATAACATCAAATAAAATTAATGAAGCGTTAAATTGCCTTGGATTAATTATATTTGCGTTCCAAAT
>JBJOQA010000215.1:0-9424 GCA_046050225.1 Bacteroidota bacterium
GCTGAATGGTTCCCAATCCGGGCCCTGCCCGATTCACATTCACAATTAAACAAGGCAATTCGGCACCGGCCAAATAAGAAATACCTTCTGCCATTAAGCTAATGCCCGGCGAGGAAGAAGATGTCATGGCTCTAAATCCCGCACCTGCGGCACCATACACCATATTAATAGAAGCTACTTCACTTTCGGCCTGCAATACCACCCGATTATGTTTGGGCATTTCGATGGCTAAATATTCCAATACTTCCGATTGGGGCGTGATGGGATAACCAAAATAAGCATCGCAACCGGCTTGAATAGCGGCTTCGGCCAAGGCTTCATTTCCCTTCATTAATTTTACTTCCATAGTAATTATTTTTTACAATCCGGCTAGCGGACAGTTGCAGCCAATTCTTCTTTGATATTGTCAGGAGTGATATCTACCGGTTTCTTTTTGGGCTGTGTGCGATAAACGGTAATTACTGCATCCGGACAAACAATCGCACAATTCACGCATCCCGTGCAGAGATCATTATTGGCAATCATGTATCGGTATCCTTTAATATTGATGGTTTCAGAAAGGGAAAGCACATTTTCTTTGCAAGCGGTTAAACAAAGTTCGCACCCCTTACATTTTTGAATATTGATTTCTACTTTACCCTTAACCTTTCTTTCTTTCACCGGAGTAGGTGGCATGAGTGGCTTTTCCATATAGCTGGGTTCAATCGTTACGTAAAAGTTGGAAAATAACCATGCCTAAGTCAGCGTAACGGTCAGTACAAAACATGATATATATCAAACTTTTTGCCCAGCAAAATGTATGACCTCCGGCTACAGGCATTTTCGTTCGTACGGCTTTTTGCCCGTTCATCCCATTCAAACTTTACTGACCTTACCGTTTATCGACTCAAATAGCTATTCATACCAATTATAACTACAACACTGTAACATTCTTAACAGTTTTACGTAGTTAAATCAAAAAAAATTAACCGATGAGAAAAATGACGATGATGTTGTTGGGAGGTTTGATGTGTAGCCTTACCGGCTTTGCCCAACAAAACAAAAGTATTCAAGGAAAGCTCCTAGATCAAGCAGGACAACCTATTAATGCCGCAACTGTGGCACTGTTGAAAGCAAAAGACAGTGGATTAATTAAATCAGACATTACCACCAATGATGGTGTTTACGAGTTTACAACCGGCCAAACCGACAGCTTATTACTTTGCTATACAGCCTCCGGTTTTGAAAAAACTTTTTCTAAACCATTTGTATTACAAAGTAATGGTACCTACAACGTGCCCAATGTAACACTAACGCCTGCAGTAGGAAAACTAAAAGAGGTAACCGTTTCGGCCAAAAAGCCCATGATTGAAGTTAAAGCCGATAAAACGGTATTTAATGTGGAAGCAAGTATTAATGCTACCGGCAGCGATGCATTTGAATTATTACGGAAGAGTCCGGGTGTAACCGTTGACAACAACGACAATATCAGCATGAAAGGTAAAACCGGTGTGCGTATTTATATTGACGGAAAAATGTCGCAATTAGAAACAAAAGATTTGGCCGCCTATTTAAAAAGCATCAACAGCAATGATATTGAAGCCATTGAAATGATCAGCAACCCATCGGCTAAATATGATGCAAGCGGCAATGCGGGTATTGTAAACATTCGTTTAAAAAAGAATAAAAAATTTGGCACCAATGGTAGTGTAACAGCCGGTTTTGTACAAGGTGTAACACCCAAAGGCAATGCTTCTGTTAACTTGAACTATCGCGATAAAAAAGTAAACCTTTTTGGGAATATCGGTGGCTATCAAGGTCGCAATGAAAATACTTTAGAATTGAATCGTACCCAAAAAGATACAATCTATGACCAATCAAGCATTAACAGCAATTACAACAAAAATTTAAACGCAAAAATTGGGGCTGATTTCTTTTTGAGCAGCAGAAGCACTTTAGGTGTAATGGCCACTACAAATTGGAGTGATTTTAAATTTACCAGTGATTCAAAAACGCCGATTTACTATGCACCTACCGGACAATTTGTAAAAACACTCATTGCAACCAATAGCATGCCCGGCAAGCGCACCAATGCTAATTTCAACCTTAATTATCGCTACGCGGATACGAGTGGTTTTGAGTTAAACGCCGATGCAGATTACGGTTATTTTAGAGGAACCGGTGAGAGTTATCAACCTAACAGGTATTATAATGGATATAACATTTTGTATGAAGTGATTAATCGTAACAATACACCAACAGATATTGACATTTACACCGGTAAAATTGATATGGAGAAACGAATTGGCCAAAGTAAGTTAGGATTTGGCGGTAAATATTCGGATGTAAAAACAAGCAACACATTTGATTTTTTTAACGATAATTCAAATGGGGTTCCGGTTAAAATCTTAACAAGAAGCAACAGTTTTACCTACACCGAAAAAGTTTTTGCAGCGTATGTAAATTTTCAAACTCAATTGAATCAAAAATGGAGTTTGCAAACCGGCCTAAGAATGGAAAATACTAGAAGCGAAGGTGATTTAACCCGTGCAGATGGTATTCAACAAACAGATGATAATGTTAAAAGAGAATATACCAATCTTTTCCCTTCAGCGGCATTAACCTATAATATCAATGCCAAGCATTCCTTAAACCTTACCTATAGTAGAAGAATTGATCGCCCAACTTACCAGGATCTGAATCCCTTTGAAAACAAATTAGATGAATTAACCTACGAAAAAGGTAACGCATTTTTACGTCCGCAATACACCCACAACGTAGAGCTAACGCATACCTTCATGGGCTTTATCAATACCACAATGGGTTATAGCCATGTAAAAGACTATGCAACCCAAATTACCGACAGTACTGCAAATGCTACCTATGTACAACAGCAAAATTTAGCAACCCAAAAGATTTTGAGTTTCAGCATTGGTGCACCTACTCCTATTAAAAAATGGTGGAGCGGTTATGTTAACCTTTGGTACAACTATCAATTTTTTAATGGACAAATCGGCGGTAAAGAAATGGATGTCAAACTACCATTATATGGCGCCTATGTGCAGCAATCTTTCACTTTAGGAAAAGATTACACTGCTGAAATTAGTGGTTGGTTTAACGGTCCGGCTATTTGGGGCGGAACATGGAGAACCAGTAGTCAAGGCGCAGTTGATTTAGGTATCCAAAAACAATTTTGGGATAAAAGAGCCAGTATTCGTTTAGCGGCTACCGATATATTCCATACCGCCCCATGGACAGCAAAAAATGATTTTGGCGGCATCAAAATCAATGGTGGCGGTACTTGGGAAAGCCAAACATTTAGACTGAATTTCACCTGGCGTTTTGGTAGCAACCAAATTAAAACAGCAAGAGAACGTCAAACCGGTTTAGAAAGCGAATCGAAGCGTATTAAAGGAGGGAACTAATCGTACCTACTAATAAAAAAGAAGGGCTGCAAGTTAGATTTGCAGCCCTTCTTTTTTATGGTAAGTTCATAATTCTAGTTGTATTCGTACTCTACATAACCTAACAGCTTATTCTCTTTAGAATAACATTTTTCAATAATTTTCAAGCCATCGTTATAAGTATAATACCAGGTTACATAATTGCCGCTGATGCCATCATCCACAGCTACCAATTGCACCACTCTACCATCTTCATCATAAGTAAAAATAAAATCAGGCAGCAACTTATTTTTTACAACATTAAATTTAACGATATCGGTTAAACGATTGGTTGCGTTGTAATAGTAATAATAATGACGTCCGCCTTTTTTTAGTTCAATTTCATCAGTTATATTTCCAAGATTATCTGCCAAGAAAAAAATCTCAGTGGTATCTTTTCCGTTTTTCACCAAGATCATTTTTTCAGGAAGCCCTTTTTCGGAATATTTATACTGATGTAATTCGGTAAGGGAGGTATGAAAATCGTCATCAGAAGAGGAGGCGATTGTATACACTTTATCTAAGCGTTGTTGTGCATCATAGGTATAAGTGTTTCTGGTTATGGCTTGTTCAGAACTATCGCTCGATTCAAGCAACCAACCATCGGCCGAATAGCGCGTGGTTAACCATGATTTTCCGGTACCCATCGTTTCTATTTCGGTTTCTATAAATTGATATTTATTTTGAATTTTCCTTACACAGGTAAAACCTTCACTTCCGGCCCCATCTCCTTCAAAGCTGTGCACTTGCACTTTTGTAATTTGGTGGGCTCGAAATGAATCCATTTCTGATTTTGCCATACGGTTGCTCACAATATCTTTATAGTAATATTGTGCTTGTACAGTTGCGGCACTCAACAAAGTAACCACAACAATAATTCCTTTTTGAAACATAATTTTTGATTTCGCGTGTAAATTTAAGCGAATCCCTAGGTAATTTTTGCGCTATTTTTTCACCAAATTGCATCACTACTCGCTAAGTTTACTATTTTTAACAAAACACCATCCCGTTGAGTCATATAGCAGAACGCAAAGAAAAGAACTGTTTAAATTGTAATGCACAGGTTGTTGGCAGGTATTGTCATGTGTGCGGACAAGAAAACATTGTACCCAGAGAGTCATTTTTACATTTGGTTCGTCATTTTTTTGAAGATATTACCCATTTTGACGGCAAATTCTTTAGTACCCTCAAATTATTGATTTCTAAGCCCGGATTTTTACCTACAGAATATAATCGCGGGCGCAGAGCCAGTTATCTGAACCCTATAAGGATGTATATTTTTGCATCAGCCGTATTTTTTTTATTCTTCTTTTCATTTGTAGCGCCACATTTGGATGAGGAAACCAAACCCAAAGTGTATACCTATAGCGAAGCAAAGAGTAAATTTGAAAAGAAAATAAAATCGTTAGAAAAAAATAAAACATTTGCTTTTTCGGATAGTTCAGAACTAGCGGCTATTGAGCAAGAAATCATTTCAGTTAAAAAGAAATTATCGGCAATCAATGCCGACACCGGCATTGCCAATACCGTGTACCATGATTTCTCTAAAGAAAACAACAATTTTACCGTATTGGGCGACAGCAGATATTCAACCTTAGCACAATACGATTCGGTACAACAAAAACTACCTCCAGCAAAAAGAGATGGATTTATTGCAAGAGCTTTTAAGAAAAGGTCGCTTGAGATTAATGAGAAATATGAAAACCAAAAAGATGTTTTCATCAAAAAATTAATCGATAAATATCTTCATAAATTTCCACAAATATTGTTTTTATCGTTACCATTAATGGCTTGGGTATTACATATTTTATATTTAAGAGGCAGGAAATTTTATTTTGTAAACCACCTAATTTTTACGGTTTATCTATTTATCGTAACTTTTATCTTGTTTCTATTTCAATTAATTTTCAGCGAGCTTGGCGATTATTTTCATTTGCGCATTTTAGAGTGGATTAGTGTACTAATTGCGATTTATGTTTTTTACTACCAATATAAAGCCATGCGCAAATATTACGGGCAAAACAGGAGCAAAACAATAGCGAAATTTTTCATAGTCAATTTCGCATCTGTTTTTCTTTCGATTATTTTGTTCTTAATATTTTTACTTTTTTCATTTTTTCAGTTATAAATAAATCATGTCAACAGCAAACGAGCAAGCTTTTTCCCGATTGGTACAAATCATGGAAGATTTAAGGGAAAAATGCCCTTGGGATAAAAAACAAACCATACAAACCCTTCGGCAGCTAACCATAGAGGAAACCTATGAATTGGCAGACGCGATTACCGATGAAAACTGGAAAGGCATCAAGGAAGAACTTGGCGATTTAATGTTGCATTTGGTGTTTTATTCAAAAATTGGCGCAGAGCAAAACCAGTTCACATTAGCCGAAATGATTCATGGCGTTTGCGATAAATTGATATTTAGGCATCCGCATATTTATGGCGATGTGCAGGTTGCCGATGAAGAGGAAGTAAAACGCAATTGGGAAAAACTAAAAATAAAAGAAGGCAAAAAGAGTATTTTAAGCGGGGTACCTAAATCATTACCCGCTACCGTGAAGGCCATGCGCCTGCAAGAAAAAGCTAAGCAGGTTGGTTTTGAGTGGGAAAATAAAGATCAGGTTTGGGAAAAGGTTTTAGAAGAACAACAAGAACTTTTTGCCGCCATAAAATCGGGTGAACAAGATGCCATAGAAGATGAAATGGGTGATGTTTTTTTCTCGCTGATAAATTTTGCAAGGTTTTTGCAGGTAGATGCTGAAAACGCGTTAGAACGCACTAATAAAAAGTTCATCAACCGATTTAATAAAATGGAGGCAGCAGCCCAAACAGATGGGAAAGCCTTGCAGGACATGAGTTTGGAGGAGATGGACGAAATTTGGAATCGTATCAAAAAACAACCAAGCGAATAACCATCGCATATTGCCATTGAAAAAAAACCTACCATTTAAAACGTTTTTAAAGCGCAACAGCTATTTGCTGGTTACGGCAGCATGGATATTTACGATTTCATTTATCATCGACAATTACCTCTCTGATAATTCCTCGGCCAAAGTTGTCGTTAAAAATATGCACACGTATATCAGTCGTAATGAGGCTGATTTTGATGCATTAATTCAGGATAATAAAACAGTTTCGCAATTACTTACCCGAAATTATCCGCAACCCTTATTAGAACAGTTAATCAGAAAAGAATATTTTTTTTACCTCTACAGCAAAAATGATGTTGGTTCTTTTAACCTATTATTTTGGAACAATCAGCAAGTTGAACCGGATGGCGCCTTATTAATTCAACCCGGAAAAGCCGGATTGGTAATGATGCCCAATGGCTATTATGTTTGGCGAAAGCAGCAGGTGGGACAAGAAATTGCACTAGCCCTCATTCCAATCAAATGGAATTATTCCATAACCAATGAGTATATAAAAAATAGTTTTACAACCGGTGTAGGTTTAGAAAAACTATTTGATATTAGCGATCAACCGGGCAAAAATGCGGTAATGTCTGCAGATGGAACCTTCTTATTTTCGCTGGAACCCACCGCCACTTTTACCCTACCGCACAATAATAGCATCTCAGTTGGTTTAAAAATTGCGGCTTCACTGTTATTGTTTTTATTTCTGCATGTAATTGGCAGTTTTTTGGTTCAACGCAATTTTTATAAAGGGATCAGCTTTTTAACCTTATCTATCCTTTTCCTGCGTATACTAAGTTATTACTTGCCCATCCCCTTCTCTTTACGGCAATTTGAATTATTCGACCCATCCGTTTATGGCAGTAGCGCAGTGCTGCGCTCCTTAGGTGATTTGCTCATCAATTCAACTTTATTTCTTTGGATTGTATTATTTATTAGAACCCATGTACAAGAGCAAAATATCCAATTAAGGTTTGAATCTTTTTTTGCAAAATGGACAACCATTTTTTTGGGAATCGTTATTTTATTAGCCAGCACTTTTATTAGCGGATATATTATCAAATCATTAGTAGCCGACTCCCAAATTTCATTCGATGTAATTAACTTTTTTACGTTAAATGGCTATAGTATTATCGGCTTTATTGTGTTGGGTTGTTTGGCCATTGGCTATTTTTTCTTTTCGCAAATCATCATCTTTTTAATACAACCATTGTTGCCCAAACAAATAATGTCGTTGGTATTAATGATTGTATTTGTGGGCCTCTTGTATTTAACCGGATTATTATTTATAGGCTCAGATGTTTTGTTTGAGTTGTATTTGCTATTGTGGCTAATGTTGTATTTGTTGCTATTAAACAATCGTTATCTATTTTTTTTAGCTACTGAAATCATTTCTTCTCGATTAATTTTTTGGTTATTCTTTTATTCGGTGTCTATTTCCTTCATCATCATCGTTGAAAATAAAGAAAAGGAAACGGAGCGAATTAAACAATATGCTGAAGCGCTCGCCACTAAGGCCGACCCAAGCAGCGAACGGATGTTAAATTCGTTTTTGATTGAATTTAGAAACGAAGCGCTCGCACCAATTTTTAATGAATTTAGATCCGAGCAAGCCAACACCCGAATTAAAGACAGTTTGATTAATGAAAACTTTTCGGGTTATTTAAACAAATACGATACCCGAATTTATACCTTCGACGCAGAGGAGCAGCCCCTTTACAATAAGGATGCCACCAACTTTACTACGCTGAATACCATCTTAAATACACAAGGAAAATCTACAGGTATACCCGACTTGTTTTATTATGATGTATCGTATGATCGGTTTACCTATATCAGTAAAAAAAGCATTTCCGATTCGGTAGGCCGTCCGTTAGGTTATATTTTTATTTTGGCTACGCCGAAGAAATACAAAACAGATGCACTATATCCCGAATTGTTTTTAAAAGGATATAATAACTCTATCGAAAATTCGCCTATCTATGCCTTTGCGGTTTACAACAAAATGCAGTTGGTAATTAACCACAACGACTATCCCTTCCCTTGGCAACTCAAATCATCGCAAATACCCGATAACGATTATACCATTCGCGAAAACAATGGCTATGAAGAGGTTTGGTATAAAGCTGCCGCAGATAAGGTTTCGATCATAGCCAAAAAAGACAACCGGTTTATAGAAAGCATCACGATGTTTTCTTACTTATTTTGCTCCTTCCTTTTTGTTACCGGTATATTTTGGTTACTCAATGCCATTATCCGTTCGAGGTTGCGTTGGAGCGAATTACGCTTGTATTGGAAAATGAGTATCCGTAATCAAGTGCATGGCACCATCATTTTCATCAGTTTGCTTTCTTTTGTTGTGGTAGGTTTAGCAACTATCTTATTCTTTATTGATCGATACAATAATAATAACAGAGAGCGTTTGAGCCGAACCATCCATGTTATGCAAAACGAAATTCGCAATTCATTAAACGAACTTTCCGTTTTTGATGACGTTATTAAAATTTACGATTTAGGCTATAAAGAAAAACTAGAACAGATTATTGATAAAATATCTGAACTACATACGGTTGACATTAACTTGTATGATTTAGAAGGAAATCTTAAAGTGTCCTCCTTGCCGTTACCCTATAACAAAGGTATTGTTAGTAACAAGATGGAGCCGATGGCCTATTATCAATTGCATTACCAGAAAAAAATCCAATACTTCGCAGAAGAAAAAATTGGCTCCTTAGAATTCATTAGCAACTATGTGCCTATCATTGATGAATCGGGTAAAGAATATGCCTATTTACACATTCCTTATTTTACATCACAAACCAAACTACGTCAAGAAATTTCGAACTTCTTGGTGGCCATCATCAATATCAATGCATTTATATTTTTAATTGCGGGTATAGTTGCATTGTTTATTGCAAATAGAATCACCCAATCTTTCACGTTCATAAGTAATAAGATGAAAGAAGTGAATTTGGGAAAACGCAATGAAGCTATTGAATGGAATAATAAAGATGAAATTTACGATTTGGTGGAAGAGTACAATAAGATGGTGGCCAAGTTAGATGACAGTGCCGCAGCCATGGCTAAAAG
>JBJOQA010000216.1:0-4780 GCA_046050225.1 Bacteroidota bacterium
TGAATCAATTGCCGCATTTTCAGGATATCGCTACCGGCCAATTAGAACTGAAATTAGATAGCAATTGCAGTTTGGCCGGCAAAGGAGTTGATGTAAGTGTTACCGTTGATTATACGGGAAAAACGCGTTTGAGTCCTACCGATATCGGCCCATATGAATTTTCTTCCACCTATACCGTTTGGTCGGGTTCAACTACGCAATGGAACGTTGCAAGCAATTGGTGCGGCCGTGTGCCCAATGCTAACATCGATGTCTATATTCCGGAGGCCTTATTGGTATACCCAATTTTAGAAGTTGGAGAACAAGCCCAAGTTAAAAATATTATTGTAGGGCAGTTGCCTACCGGTCGATAAATAAAAACCCAAAAAAAGTAGGCGTTTTTTTTCATGCAATAAACCATTGCCTTATATTGGTAAAAAATTAGTGCATGTTAAAGAAGCTATTCATACTTTGTTTTGGGCTGCAAATGCATACCCATGCCCAAACTATTTATCAAAATGCGCAAGTGTTGGATGTAAATAAAATGCGTGTTTTAAATGGATTTGATGTTTGGGTAAAAGATGGAAAAATTGAAGCCGTAAAGCGCCATTCCGAAAAAGGCAATCCAGTAAATTATCAATTAAAAGATTGCTCGGGTCAATTTATAATGCCCGGCATGGGCGATGCGCATGTGCACTTTTTTCAAAGCGGAAGCTTGTTTGCACGCCCTGATGCATTGGATTTGCGTAAGCAGCATCCTTATCAGCAAGAAATTAATTGGACACATCAAAATTATACCGACTTACTCAGCCGTTATTTAGCTGCCGGAATTACTCATGTGATAGATGTTGGGGCCACTAATCGTTTTTTGAAAAAGCGGGATAGTGTTGGCAAATCGCACCAACTAACTAATGTTTGGATGACCGGCCCTTTGCTTACTACTTATTTGCCGGCACCTTTTAAAAATATTGGAGAGGATGCACCGTTTGTAGAAATGACTTCTGAGGCGCAGGCGCGCGAATTGGTGCGCGAACAAGTAAAGCGAAATGCAGATTTTATTAAAATTTGGTATATCGTTACTGATCAAGATATTGAAAAAGGAGCAAGAAAAAATTTGCCACTTATTCAAGCAGTTATTTCCGAAGCACATGCTTTGAATAAACGTGTGGCCGTGCATGCAACCGAACGTATTACCGCCCAATTGGCAGTGGAGTCGGGAGCTGATTTTTTAGTACATAGTGTAGATGATGAAGTGATTGATGCCAATTTTGTACAGTTGTTAAAAACGCATAAAGTAGTATTGTCGCCCACCTTGGTGGTAACCGAAAATTACAATCGTGTTTTCGGTGATTATTATCATTTCACCAAAGAAGAATTGGCAATGGCGCATCCCGAGGCAGTTGCCACCATTTTAGATTATCCTTGGCCCGATACCACTTTGGCAAAAACCTACATTAAATATGTAAGCAATGCCGCTGCCAAAGAGCGACAACATAAAGCGGATAGTATTGCCATGGCTAACCTAAAATTACTGGCAGATGCAGGTGTGATTATCGCCACCGGAACCGATGCCGGAAATATTGGTACCCAACATGCATCTAGCTATTTTATTGAACTCGGCGCCATGAAAAATGCCGGATTATCTAACTGGCAAATTTTGCAGGCCAGTACCATAAATATAGCAAAAGCTGCAGGTCAAGAAGCTAGCTGGGGTAGCATTGATGCAGGGAAGGAAGCTAATTTTCTTTTATTGTCTAAAAATCCTTTAGATACCCTAACTGCACTATCGTCTATACAACAAATCATTCACCAAGGGATTGCCATTAAGCCGGATACCTTGGTAAAGCTAACGCCTGAATTATTGGTGCAACAACAACTAAATGCCTACAATGCGCATGATTTAGAAGCATTTTTACAACCCTATTCCGACAGTGTAGAAATTTACGAACTAACCGGAAAGTTACTTTCTAAGGGAAAAGAACAAATGCGAAAAGACTATAATTTTCTTACGCAAATGCCGAATTTGTACTGCAAATTGGTTAATCGGATGGTGATGGGTAATACCGTAGTTGATCACGAAGAAATTTGGCTTACTAAAAAGCCCAAAAATTTATTATACGGCATTGCCATTTACGAAATTGAAAAAGGCAAAATACAAAGAGTTACGTTTAAACAGTAAGTTGCGTGTATGGTACGCAAATATTGTAGCTGAAATATTTTAATTGACATGATGCAGGAATATGTATTAAGATCGGCAGTTATAGCCGATTTGCCAGCAATTTTGGCGTTATTAAATAGTGCATATCGCGGTGAGCGTTCGCAACAGGGTTGGACAACCGAGGCACATTTGATTGATGGTGAAGTGCGTACAAATTTAACACAACTTCAAACCGTATTTCAACAGTCCGGCAGTACGTTTATGGTGGTTTGTAATTCGGAAAAGGAAATTGTTGGATCGGTCAATTTGCAACAAAAAGCCACAAAATTATATTTGGGTATGTTGGCCGTCAATCCGCTAATACAAAATGCCGGAATTGGAAAAATGCTATTGGGAGCAGCAGTACAGCTTGCATTAGATTTGCATTGTACAAGTATATACATGACAGTAATAAGTGCGCGTGTTGAATTAATAGCATGGTATCAACGGCATGGTTATGTAGCCACCGGTGAGCGCATACCTTTTCAAGAAGATGGTATATCCGGTAAACATAAGCAAGCACTTGACTTTGTTGTATTAGAAAAACAAATTCAATAGTTTGCTTTTCAGTTTTTCTGGTATGGTTAATTTGCACCCATTCAAATGGTTTTTATGCGATTTTTTTTGCTTTGGATCGTTTGTTTTTTTGTTCTCCGCCTGAGCGGACAAACTTCTGCAACTTATTCATTTGATACTTTACGTCTAACCTCAGGGTATACCGCATTTCCGGATACCGGGCGCTTAAATGGGCATAGGTATGATGGTGTTCATTATATAGCGAAAGAACATTATAGCGATAGTACCGTTTTAGTTTTGGTTCCTCGAAGTGTAAAAAACGCTAATGTAATTCCGGTAGTTTGTTGGTTTCATGGTTGGTATAATACGGTAGACAGTGCCAATCAATATTTTGCTTTGCAACAGCAGTTTATCCACGCTGCACCGAATGCCATCTTCATTATTCCTGAAATGGCCCGAAATGCACCTGATTCTTACGGAGGTAAATTAGTGCAAAATGGAATGTTTACTTTATTACTAAAAGACCTATTCAAACAGTTGTCTGCCCAAAAAATTATTCAGTTAAATGCGCAACCTGGCGATGTGGTATTAGCCGGTCATAGTGGTGCTTACAGCGTAATGATGCATATCTCCAAACAAGCAACAGTGCCTGTTAGAGCCATTTTTTTATTTGATGGATTATATCGCTATGCGGATGAATTTACAAAGTGGATGGGCAAAAAAACTGCAAATAAATGGGTGCATTGGTATACCCACGATGGGGGAGGAACTGATGAGGAATCCGAAGTTATGATGCAACTATTGGTTAAAGAAAATATCCCGTTTAAAAAAGTAACTGAAACCGACGTAACGGATGATTTGCTTAATAATACTTCGTGTTTATTTATAGAAAGTAAGCGTTTACACAATGACGTTATTGCGCGCCCTGCTAATTTTTATAGATTAATTAAAAGTTTGAAGTGGTTGTATTAATTAACCGGTGGAAATCGAAACCCGTTTAAATAAGCATTGATTTTATTGAAGTTGGCATCTATTTTTTTTGCGCTACCACTCACGAATAAAAATCCAATATACTTGCCATTGGTCCATGATTTTATTTTGATGGTGTTACCTGTTTCGTCTTCCCATTGATCAATAAGGCCTCTTGCGTTAGGGTAACTGTCCATGGTATGGCCATATCCATATCCTAAGGCCGACTTTATTTTAAATACCGTTTTTAAATAGTCGATATAAGTTACCATTAACTTTTCGCCCTCATCTAATTTCATGGCTGCACCGGGCAAATCCACGCAAATCAAACCTGATTCTAAACTGTCAAATTCGCAAGTCATTTGATAAATAATGGCCGAATCCGGTGTATATGATTTTCCGGCTTCGCCGGGATTACAAAAAAAATAAGCTTGACATTTACTTTCGCCGATATTATATTTTTTGAGGGTTGTTTGTGCAGTAGAAGTGGCGTGAATCAACGCCAATCCGATAAAAAATGACCAAATTTTCATTTTAATTATTTTTACAAATGAAACAAAAATTGCGTAATAAAGACTACCGTTTGCAGGGTATTTCTGTAAATCACTTAATTAGTGTTGGCTAAACTATCGTTTGCCTGTAATTTTGCACAAAAATTGTAGATGATTGCTATTGCACCCTATTTTGGATATCTCGCTTCCTTATTGCTCATTCTTGCGCTTATTGTAAATAATGATCTTAAATTTAGATGGTATAATCTTTTTGGAAATATAGCATTCATTATTTATGGCATCGTTTTGATGGCGATTCCGGTTTTAATAACTAATGGTATTTTATTGGTTATCAATGTGTTTTATTTGTATAAAGCCTATAATCGGCACGAATATTTTGATTTAATTGAATTTACCGGGGAAGAAAAATTAGCCACCAAATTTTTAACCTATCATCAAAAGGATATTGCGTCTTACTTCCCTGCTTTTCAACCGATACAGTTAAAAAATCATCTCAATTTCGTGGTACTGCGCGACTTGGTTATAGCCAATATGTTTAGTGCCGATGTAGATGCGCAAGGTGATGCCGTAGTTTGTTTGAATTATACCTTGTTAAAATACCGTGATT
>JBJOQA010000217.1:0-4276 GCA_046050225.1 Bacteroidota bacterium
AATTTCTTGAACAGGAATATCAGAAACAGCTAATGCAGCAGAAGCTGCTAAACAAGCTAATGCATCCGGTAAAACTTCGGCATCGCTAGATACCAATGAAATCAATACCTGTACATCGCAGAAATAATCTTCAGGAAATAATGGACGTAAAGCACGATCAATTAAACGGCTGGTTAAAATTTCGTAGTCGTTTAAACGTGCTTCACGCTTAAAAAATGAACCTGGTACTCTACCAGCAGAAGCAAATTTTTCTTGATAGTCAACAGACAATGGAAAGAAACTTTGACCTTCTTTAGGTTCTTTGTTTGCAACTACAGTTGCTAATAAAACACAATTACCTTGGCTAACTGTAACCGATCCATCAGCCTGACGAGCTAATTTACCGGTTTCAATAGTTACCAAGCGACCACCGCCGATATCGAACGTGGTTGATTGAATATTAAAACTCATAATTTTTTAGATTAAATGGGTGAAAGGATGGCAAGATTGCGGAAAAAAGGGGTAGTAAAACAGAAGTAGCCATAACAACAATTCCCAACTGGTAAAAACCACAGTTGGGAATTATCGTATAGCTTATAATTGCTGCATTATTTACGGAGTCCTAATTTCTCGATCAAAGCTCTGTAACCGGCAAGATTGTGTTTGCTAAGGTAAGTAAGCAAACGCTTTCTTTGTCCTACCATCATCATCAAACCTCTTTGTGAAGAAAAATCTTTTCTGTTTGTTTTCAGGTGATCTGAAATTGAATTGATTCTTTCAGTCAATAGTGCGATCTGTCCCTCAATAGAACCTGTATTGGTAGCTTTACCACCAAAATCGGAGAAAATCTTTGCTTTTTTTTCTGTTGTTAAATAAGGCATCTCTTTGTTTTTAAACGTCTTTGTTTATTTTCTTTTATAAATTGTTCGCAAAATTAAGTCAAAATATTGAATATTGTATATTTATTATTGTTCTGTTTTTCTTTTTGCGAAAGTACATCAACTATACATGTATTAGCTGCATTCCTTTTTATACTTTTGGGGGCATTTAAAAAACTGTACTGTTTAAATGGCTTACATTTTTCTTTTAAAAAGCCACATTAAGAATTAAGCATCTGAAAACCAAGCATTTAACTTAATTGTTTTAATCAATATGCCAAGAAAGGCGCCCATTTTGTGTTTTACGGTTACCACTGATTTAAATTATGATCAGCGGATGATTCGTATTTGCACCAGTTTGGCTGAAGCCGGCTATCGAGTTAAGTTAATAGGACGATTACAAAAAGACTCCACTCCACTTTCGCAACAAAATTTTGAACAATTAAGACTTCGCACTTGGTTTGAAAAGGGGAAATTGTTTTACATAGAATATAATATTCGCTTGTTTTTATATCTGCTGATTCAAAAAACAGATTTAATCGGCGCCATCGACCTGGATACTATTATGCCGGTTTTGTGGGTGAGTAAATTGAGAAATAAAAAGCGCATTTATGATGCGCATGAGCTGTTTTGCGAAATGAAAGAAATCGTAACTCGCCCTTTCATTTATAAGTGCTGGAAATGGATTGAACGACATTCGGTGCCGCACTTTAAACAAGGTTATACTGTTAACCAACCCATTGCGGATGCATTCAAAGAAATGTATAATGTAAATTACACGTTAATAAGAAATATTGCAGCGCTACGCGAATTACCGAGGATCACCTTCCCAACCGAAAAATTTTTACTTTATCAAGGAGCCGTAAACGAGGGTCGTTGCTTTGAAACCTTAATTCCGGCAATGCAATGGGTAGATTTGCCCTTGTATATTTGTGGCGATGGTAATTTCATGCAACAAGCTAAAGAACTTGTAACGCAATACCATCTTCAAGAAAAGGTGATTTTTAAAGGGAAATTAAAGCCGGATGAACTAAGAGAATTGACCACAAAAGCCTTTTTGGGATTCACCTTATTTGACGCAACCGGTAAAAGCAATTACTATTCATTAGCCAATCGCTTTTTTGATTATTTGCATGCCGGCATCCCTCAAATCTGTGTTGATTTTCCTGTTTATCGTGACTTTATGCAACCCTACCCCTTTGCACTGCTTTGTAACGACACTAGTGCCGAAGGCTTGGCTGCGCATATTCAACAATTAACGAACAACCCGGAAATCTATCAATCATTAAAGGAAAATTGCTTAAAGGCACGCAACTTGTTTAATTGGCAATTAGAGGCCAAACAATTGGTATCATTTTACCAGCATATACTCCCTTTACCCACTAAACAGGAATAAAATTTTTAGACAGCGAACAAAATCCGCCCCTTAGTTGTATACATACAAAATAACCTTTTGTATATCTTTTAAATTAAAAATGAGCGATAAAGTACTACATATCATCACACACGACGTTCCTTGGCCGGCTGATTTTGGAGGTGTGATGGATTTGTTTTACAAAATTAAAACGCTTCATCAAGAGGGGGTTTCCATTCATTTACATTGCTTTGTTAAAAATCGCCCACCCCAAGCCGAATTAAATAAATATTGCCAATCGGTTCATTATTACCAAAG
Organism: Bacteroidota bacterium; assembly: GCA_046050225.1. Lineage (GTDB taxonomy): Bacteria > Bacteroidota > Bacteroidia > Chitinophagales > Chitinophagaceae > Ferruginibacter. The sequence goes on from JBJOQA010000217.1 coordinate 2,530, forward strand.
AAAGAAAGTAAAAGGTATATCTTTTCGTTTACCCTATATTGTTAGTAGCAGGATTAACCAAGAACTAGAAGACCGCTTATTACAAGATCAACATCCTATTTTAATTGAAGGGGTGCATTGTAGTCATCTATTATTAAACAAGCAATTTTTAGGGCGAAAAATTTTGCTACGCCTTCATAATACAGAATTTGAATATTATCATCATTTGGCGCTATTAGAAAAGCAGCCAATTAAAAGATTGTATTATCAACTAGAAAGCTTTTTATTAAAGCGCTATGAAAAAAAAATTGCCAATAGCGTTTCCATTGCCGCTGTTAGTGAACAGGATGTACAAATTTATCACACACAGCTAGGTGCTTCCAAAATATTTCATTTACCGGTTTTCATTCCGTTTACACATGCAGATGGTAAACCCGGACAAGGTAGCTTTTGCTTGTATCATGGAAATTTGTCGATTAATGAAAATGAGCAAGCCGCGGTTTGGCTTTTACAAGAAGTTTTTAATAAGATTAAAATTCCATTTGTTATTGCCGGTAAGCAACCTTCACAAAAATTAGAGATTATGGCGCATCAACAAGATCATACTTGTTTAGTGGCCGATCCTTCAGACAAAGAGTTGCACGACATGATTGCAAAAGCGCAATTGAACATTTTACCCTCCTTTAATGGTACCGGGGTAAAATTAAAATTAATTAATGCACTGTATAATGGCCGTCATTGTTTAGTGAATAAAGCCGGTGTAGAAGGCAGTGGTTTAGAAGACTTATGCTCTATTGCTACAGATGCAGAAAGTTTTGCTGAAGCGATTACCCAACTGTACTATCAGCCCTACGATGCAATGGAAAATGAAATTAGACAAGAGGTTTTATCAGCACACCATAACAATCAACAATTAGCTGAAAAACTCATCGATTTTTTTTGGCAGAAATTATAATTTAAGTTTCTACATTTTCACACTTACATTATCCCAAATCTTCCCTTGTTCTGTACGAATGGTACGAGCAGGAAATTTATTTACCACTAAATAGTCGTGTGTAGCCATTACAATAGATGCACCATAATCTTTGCAGATATGAAATAACAATTGCATGATTTCATCGCTGGTTTCGGGATCTAGGTTTCCGGTAGGTTCATCAGCCAAAATCAATTTAGGTGAATTCAATAATGCGCGTGCAATATCAATACGTTGTTGTTCACCGCCACTTAATTCAAAAGGCATTTTAAATCCTTTTGTTTTTAAGCCTACTTTATCTAACACATCGGCAATTTTTTCATCCATTAATTTTTCATCTTTCCAACCGGTGGCTTTTAAAACAAATTTGAGATTGTCGTTTACATTGCGATCGGTAAGCAATTGAAAATCTTGAAACACCACGCCCAAGCTACGGCGTAAGAACGGAACTTTTTTCCAATCTAGGTCACGTAAATTATGACCGGCTACCCACCCCTCTCCTTCAGTTAGCGGCAAATCACCATACAAGGTTTTCAACAAACTACTCTTACCAGTGCCGGTTTTACCCACGAGATATACAAACTCCGCTTTTTCAACCGAAAAGTTTACATCTCTTAAAATGAGGCTACTGCCTTGATAGATATTTACATTTTTTAGCGCTATAATAGCTTGTGCCATAATAATTTATTTTAAGTACGAGCAAATAAACAGGCTCGCAAAATTGATCAAAATAATTCTTTCTCACTACCCCTCATATTTCTCTGCAGGCAAATGTACTTGTATCGGCAAGCTAAA
>JBJOQA010000218.1:0-14865 GCA_046050225.1 Bacteroidota bacterium
CAATACATTTTATGACAGCATCTTACTCCAAACTGTTTTTACTGCTTACAACCATCAGTTTTATGTTGGCAGCATGCAATACCGTTTGCAGTACCAAAAAAGTGGGTTGTCCGGGATTTTCAGATGCAAACTTTTCAACTTGGTTTCCTTATCAAAATAATCAACTTTTAGTTTTTAAAAATGTAAATGGCGATTCATTAAAATATACGGTAAGCGACATTGAACCTTCGGGCCGCTATGATGCCATTGTTGGCGGACTTTTTCGCAGATCAGCCACTTCTTGCTCTACCTCTATTTATGTAACTGCGAGGCCTGACAGTATTTATCAACCTATTTTTTTGGTTCAATATTACGTAGATACGCCATTTAGCGGACAGGATGTAACAAAGAATTTGTATATCGCTGTGGATCAAGCAAATTGGTCAGTCGGAGCCATCTACCGAGACAGTATCGGAATAGCTATAAATTCGTATAATTCAACGTCAAAGCCAAGCATTAATTACAATGTAAGGTTATATAATGGGCAATTAATTGATACCCTTGTAACCCTTACCAATGATACAACCCTAGATCATAGCAACAAATTTTATAAAGCATTTATCCAAAAAGGAAAAGGAATTATTGGTTTTGAAATGTATCCCAATCACCAACAATGGCTTTTACAATAGCTATGCAATTTCCGGTAACCATTTCTATTGCCAACAGCGAATTTCCCGTTCACGGGATTTTTGAATTTTTAGCCTTCTTTTTGGCATTTCGTTATTTTTTATATCTCCGAAAAACCAATTCGGATGCCATCCCTACTTCCAAGCGAATTTGGATTATTATAGGCGCTATTTTTGGATCTGTAATCGGTAGTAGATTAGTAGGCGGCTTAGAAGATTGGCATCAACTCCAAATCGCCGACAATAAATGGCTCTACTTCTATCAAAACAAAACGGTTTTGGGCGGTTTTTTGGGAGGATTGGCAGGTGTTGAAATCATCAAAAAAATGATTGGTGAAAAAAACAGCAGCGGCGACCTTTTCACCTTTCCTATGATTGCCGGTTTAATGCTTGGTAGAATTGGTTGCTTCAGCATGGGTATTTATGAAGAAACCTATGGTATCGAAACCCAAAGCATTTTTGGAATGAATTTGGGCGATGGAAAATTAAGACATCCCGTAACACTTTATGAAATGGCCTTTTTGGCAATCTTGTGGATAGGTATTTATCTGTTGGAAAAGAAACAAACATTGGTTTCGGGTGGAAGATTCAAAATTTTCATGATTAGTTACCTTCTATTTAGGTTGACACTTGACTTTATTAAACCTAGTTATCGCTGGTCGATTGGAATATCAACCATGCAAATTACCGCTATCGCGGGACTCATTTACTATTATAAATATCTTATTCGTCCTTCCATTTTAATCAAACGTTAATACCTACACGAAATGCCGGTTCGCTCCTATACTTATTACGATTTCACGCAAAGCCTATGCAGCACTTGTTTACGAAAAGTGGATGCAAAAATAATTTTTGAAAACGATCAAGTTTTCATGCTAAAGCATTGTCCGCATCATGGTGATGAAAAAGTATTGATTGCAACAGATATCCCCTATTACAAGAATATCAGAAATTACAATAAGGCATCTGAAATGCCACTTAAATTCAATACAAAAACACATTTTGGGTGTCCATATGATTGCGGCCTTTGTCCTGATCACGAACAACACAGTTGCCTTACCGTTATTGAAGTCACCGATCGCTGCAACTTACAATGCCCTACCTGTTATGCCATGAGCAGTCCGCACTACGGGCGCCATCGCAGCTTGGAAGAAATAGAACACATGTTAAACATTGTGGTGGCCAATGAAGGAGAACCGGATGTAGTGCAAATTAGCGGCGGCGAACCTACTATTCATCCCGACTTCTTTGCCATTTTAGATATTGCCAAAACAAAACCCATCAAGCACCTGATGGTTAATACCAATGGCATACGTATAGCAAAAGATAAAGAATTCACCCGCCAGCTTGCAAGCTATCAACCCGACTTTGAAATTTATCTTCAATTTGATTCATTCAAACCGGAAGCACTAGAACAACTTCGCGGAAAAGACCTAACCGAAACCCGATTAAAAGCACTCGAACATCTCAACGAATTTAATCTGTCTACCACCCTAGTTGTAACCTTGCAACAAGGCGTAAATGATGATGAAATTGGCAAGATTATTGAATTTGCCTTACAGCAGCCTTGCGTGCGTGGCGTTACCTTTCAACCTACCCAAGTTGCCGGACGAATAGAGAATTTTAATCCGGCAACCGATCGTATAACGTTAACGGATGTACGTAAAAAGATTTTAGAACAAACCAATATTTTTGAGCCCAATGACATCATTCCGGTTCCATGCAATCCGGATGCATTAGCCATGGGCTACGCGTTGAAATTAGCGGGAAAAACCTTTCCGCTTACCCGCTATATCGACCCCGCACAATTACTCGACAATAGCAGAAATACTATTGTTTATGAGCAAGACATGGCCCTGAAACAACAGATGATTGACATATTCAGTACCGGCATTTCGGTTGACAGAGTGGAAGAAAACATGAAACAATTATTATGCTGCTTACCACAAATTCAAGCACCCGGATTAAGCTATAATAATTTATTTAGAATCATAATCATGCGATTCATTGATGCCTACGACTTTGATGTTCGTGCTATTAAAAAAAGCTGTGTGCATATCGTTCATAAAAACGGAAAAGTAATTCCATTTGAAACCATGAATTTGTTTTATCGAGATGACAAAGAGGCCTATTTACAACAACTTCGGCAAGAAATAAATGAAACAGTGAAACGCCAAAAAATAGCAACAGATGAAACTGCCAATTAAAATTTTACTGATTAATTTATCAGTTGCAATAATTGTTTCATTACTCATTTCATTAAACCTCGAGGATAGTAATAAAGTTATAATGCTTGGAATTTTTGGACTTGCCAATTTGTTGATAGGCAGTTTAATGCTACTGATTGGACTTGTTTTACTTTTTGTAAAAAACAAAGCATATGCACAGGGATTCTTAATGAGCTCCGGAACTATTTTAGCGATTGGCGCATTGGTTTGCAGTAGCAACTATGTAAGATTTTAGCCTATATACTGCTGCATATTTAAAATCAAATCCGGATCGGGGCAATTGGCTAAATATTTCAATTTTTCAGATTTCCGGCATACGCCGGGATAATCGCCCAACTTCAATTCCATATCCACAATTACTTGAAAATGCAGATGCGGTGGCCAATTGCCATTTTCATGTAACTGCCCAAAATGAGCTATTTTTTGGCCGCGCGATAGATACATTCCTTCATGGTACTTTTCGATATCAGCCAAACTAATATGACCATACAACGTATGAAAAACAATGGTATCTAATTGATGTTGCAATATCAAGGTAGCGCCATAGTCACCGTCATGATCATTAAAAGCAACACTATGAATCATCCCGCCTAAAGGTGCATAAACAGGCGTACCCGATTCGCCCCAAATATCAATTCCCAAATGAACATTACGAGCTTCGGATCCGTCAAACAATTTACTACGTTGGTACAAAACACGCTCTTCATTATATCCGCCTATTCCAAATTTGCTATTTGAAACAGCCATTTGCTGTTGCACATAATTGGAAAGCGCATCTACATTGGTGATCACTTCATCTGTTAACGCCAGATTTTTTGCAGAAAAATCAAAAGACATCAAATGATCTGTTGCTGCATTAAATGCAACTACCGGATAATATTCTTTACGGTGAAGCGCCAATAAAGCTGTAATGTTAGATGCTGTCATAATTTTTGTTCCTACGAAGTTGCGCTATTTAACCCAATAAGCAGGATAAACCTTTTGGTAACAAAAAACGCCTCTTATGAAGAGGCGTTTCAACATTTTAATTTCAAAGATTAAACTACAATATTGATCATCTTATTTTTTACATAAATGATTTTCTTTGGTGCTTTTCCTTCTAGCCATTTTTGAATCGTTTCGTTTTGAACCACCAATTGCTCCACTGCCTGTTGGTCTAAATCTAACGACAACTCAATAGTTGTGCGCATTTTACCATTAACAGAAACCGGATATTCTTTAGCCGTTTCAACCAAAACTGATGGATCATAAATTGGATAAGCTGCATCCAATACACTTCCCGACTCGCCTAACTGATGCCATAATTCTTCTGCAACATGCGGCGCATAGGGCGTCAACAAAATCAATAAAGGCCGCAAAATAGCTTTCTTGTTACACTTAATATCCGACAATTCATTCACGCAAATCATAAACGTACTAACGGCTGTATTGAAAGAAAACCTTTCGGTATCATCTTCAATTTTCTTGATGGTGCGATGCAAAATTTTTAACTCGGCTGCTGTTGGCGTAGCATCTGTCCAAACCCTTCCTTTCAGCTCATCATTAAACAAGCGCCATAACTTACGTAAGAAACGATGTACCCCTTCAATTCCTTTGGTATCCCAAGGTTTACTTTGTTCAACCGGGCCTAAAAACATTTCATACATTCTGAATGTATCTGCACCGTATTTGTCAACTAAATCATCCGGATTATCGACATTAAATTTCGACTTCGACATTTTTTCGGATTCTTCCTTCACAACAATATAAGCCTCATCCCCTTCTCCTAACCAACTAATTGGTTGCAAGGCTTCTTCAATTAGGCCCTCCGCTATTTTTCTCTCATAAATTTTCTTTAATAAACGGCCATCATTTTCAACAAATTGATGCCCGAATTTTAAGCGCACAAACCCTGTATAATCTGTTCCTTTTTCAAAAGAAACAATCGCTAAATTTTCATTGGCATCCACTTGCGTAGCCATGAAATATGAACGTCCGGTAATCATGCCTTGGTTCACCAATTTTTTAAACGGTTCATCATAACCGATATGCCCCAAATCAAACAACACTTTCGTCCACATGCGGCTATATAACAAATGTCCTACTGCATGCTCCGTTCCACCGATATATAAATCAACTTGATTCCAATAATCACTAGCCGCACGATCGCAAAAACTATTGGCATTATTGGGATCCATATAACGCAAAAAATACCAAGAAGAACCTGCATAACCCGGCATGGTGGAGGTTTCTCTCCTACCATCTGATAAATCCGTCCATGTAGTAATATTGGCTAACGGTCCTTCTCCTTCCGGCCCGGGGCCGTACTTGTCTACATGCGGTAATTCTAAAGGCAAATCTTCATTTGATAAAGCTACCGGAATACCACCTTTCCAAATAATCGGAAATGGCTCACCCCAATAACGTTGACGGCTAAATCCGGCATCACGCATTTTGAAATTCACTTTTCTTTTGCCAATTCCTGCAGCTTCAATTTTTTGCAACACTACTTCCATGGCATCCATCATACGCATCCCATTTAAGAAGTCGGATGCTTCTAAAATGGCTTCTTTGGTAGGGTTGGCTTCTTCTCCGTTAAAATAACTACCGATAATATTAGTAATCGGAATATTAAAATGGCGAGCAAATTTAAAATCACGCTCATCACCGCAAGGTACCGCCATAATAGCGCCTGTACCATAACCGGCTAAAACGTATTCGCTGATATAAATTGGAATCTCTTGTTGATTAAAAGGATTAATCGCATAAGCTCCGGTAAAACATCCCGTTATTTTTTTCTCGGCCATCCGATTAACCTCACTTCTGCTTTTTACATACTTGATGTAATCAGCAACAGCCTCGGCCTGATCGGCGCTTTGTATTTGTTGTACCAAATCTAATTCGGGAGCAACTACCATAAAGTCAACACCAAAAATCGTATCAGGGCGTGTAGTATATACCGTTAGTTGCTGTTGATTTCCCTTGATGGCAAATTTAATTTCAGCACCCTGGCTTTTCCCAATCCAGTTGCGTTGCATATCCTTCATGCTATCGCTGAATTGCACCCGCTCTAACCCTTCTAACAAACGATCGGCATAAGCGGTTATACGCAAATACCATTGACGCATTTTCTTTTTTACAACAGGGTGATTACCTCTTTCACTGAAGCCATTTATTACTTCATCATTTGCTAATACTGTACCTAGTGCCTCACACCAATTTACTTCACCAAACTTGCTAAAGCAAAGGCGATACTCCATTAAAATATCCTCCTTTTCTTTTTCGCCGTAACCATTCCAATCTTCGGCAGTAAATGCAGGAACAGCCGCTATCGCGGGATTAGGATTTCCTTGCGTAGCAAACAGTTCAACCAGTTCGGTAATAGGACGTGCTTTTTGAAGTGTATCGTTGAAATAATGTTGATATAACTCCAAAAAAATCCATTGCGTCCATCGGAAATAAGACGGGTCGCTGGTTCTTACTTCACGTTCCCAATCGTAGCAAAAACCAATTTTGTCGAGTTGAGATTTAAAGGTTGCGATATTTACTTTAGTTGTTTCGGCCGGATGTTGGCCTTTTTCTAATGCATATTGTTCGGCCGGCAGCCCAAAACTATCAAAGCCCATGGGGTGTAACACATTAAAACCTTTCAATCGTTTAAAACGGCTATAAATATCCGAAGCGATATAACCTAAAGGGTGGCCCACATGTAAACCTGCACCACTAGGGTAAGGGAACATATCTAACACATAAAACTTAGGCTTGGCCGGGTCGGCTTTAACGGCATAGGCCCGTTGTTCATTCCATACTGCACGCCACTTTTGCTCAATCTCATTAAAATTGTATTCCATATTCAAATTGCGTTAAAATAGATTATTGATTCGGGATTGGGCATATAAGCCTGATCTGAATCTGCCAACTACAAATCGTTTAAAATGGTCATGACTCGGGTTTGTGAAAGTTTAGTTATTACCTCTCGGTGCTGTTTGAATCATTCCATCAAGCGAATATATTTGTAAAAACGGCTTTATGATGGCTGCAAAAGTACTATAAAGCAGCTAAAAACCTTACTTTTGCCGCGGTAAACCCAATAGGTACCGTTTGGCAAGCGCTAACCATTACCTGTAAAAAACAAACCCTTTATGTCTTTGTACGGAAAAACAACATCAGCAAAAAGGAGCAAACCCTCTTATGGCTACGCAATTGTAGGTGTAGCACTCGTTTTATTTTTATTTGGCATTGTAGGCTGGATGTTTCTCAACTTGAAAAAATCGGGGGAAATGTTCCGGGAAAACATTCAGGTGCATGCTTGGATCGCGCCTTCAGCCAATAAAAAGCAAATTGACACGATGCAAAAATTCATTGCAGCGATTCCATATGTAAAAACAGCCGAATATGTAACCAAAGAAAAAGCTATTCAAAAATGGAATGCAGAAAACGACAGTTCTTGGCAAAAATTCATCACCAATAACCCCTTACCCGAAAGTGTTGACTTCTATGTGAAAGCCGATTATATGAATAGTGATAGCTTATCTATTCTTAAATCTCAACTAGAAGAACGATTTACGGGCGTAATGAGTGAGTTTCAGTACCCCAAAGAAACTGTTGGCTACGTTAGTTCTTATACAAAATACATTGCAGCAGGCATTTTGGTATTTGCCATTATACTTTCTATGATTGTTATTGTATCTATTGATAATACCATTCGTTTAGCCATGTATAGTAATCGCTTTTTGATAAAAACCATGCAAATGGTAGGCGCTACGCGAGGATTTATTGCTAAACCATTGAATGTGAGGGCAATCATTAATGGCATGATCGCATCTTGTATTGCAATTATTGCCGTTTTTGGATTTATTTTATTGGTTGAAAACTTTGTTCCTTGGTTGCGTTTATTACGAGACGGGCAGCATATGGCTATCATCACCGGTGGAATTTTTGTTCTAGGAATCTTGATTTCATTAATCAGTACCCATCGATCTGTATTAAAATATTTACAGATGAAACTCGATGACCTTTATTAAACATCACTTTAGTATTAAAATTATTTACCTTTATTTGCACTTGAAAAATATTTAATATGGCTACTTCAAAAACTACCGGCGCTGCAACTACCCAAGCTGATAAAATCAAACCAAACAACGTGAATTTATTTGGGAAGGAGAATTTTCTTTGGATGTTAATTGGAGCAGCTGTTATCGCAATTGGTTATTTTATCATGGCAGGAGGAAAGAGTGCTAATCCAAAACAGTTTAACGACAATGAAATTTACAGTACCATGCGAATCACTGTTGCGCCTATTTTAATCATTGCAGGTTTTATTATTGAGATTTTTGCGATTATGAAGAAGCCAAAGCAAAATAGCTAACCGTTTCTGACTTAAGTAAGCCCAACACCCCATAGAACGCCAAAGAAGCCAAACAACTGCATGGAGCAACTTACCTACTATCAAGCTATCGTAATTGCGATTGTTGAGGGACTTACAGAGTTTCTCCCAATTTCATCCACTGCGCATATGAAGTTTACGCATCCGTTGTTAGGTGTTCATGCTTCTCCGTTTAGCGATATGTTTGAAGTGGTAATTCAATTAGCCGCAATTGTAGCTGTGGTAGTTATTTATTATAAAAAATTCTTTAACTTCTCTAAATTCAACTTCTTCATCAAGTTATTTATAGCCCTCATCCCTAGTATTTTAGTGGGGCTATTCCTAAAATCATACATTGATAGCGTTTTAGATAACCTAACATTTATTGCAGTGGTTATGGTAGTGGGTGGTATTTTATTATTATTTATAGAACATTTTTTTACCCATCCCACCGTCGATTCGGAAGAAGAAATCAGTAATAAATCAGCCTTTTTAATTGGCTGTGGCCAAGTATTGGCAGTATTATTTCCCGGCTTAAGCCGAAGTGCTGCAACGATTTTATCAGGCATGAGTTTGAAATTAACTAGAAGCGCTGCTGCAGAATTTTCCTTCTTTTTAGCGGTTCCAACCATGGCGGCGGCATCCATAAAAAGCTTTTGGGATACTTGGCAAGATCATCCAGAAGTTTTACGTATGGAAAATCTTAGTATCCTTACTACCGGCAGTGTAGTTGCTTTTGTAGTGGCATTGCTCGCCATTAAATTCTTTATCAGCTTCGTTAAAAAATATGGCTTCCGTGTTTGGGGCTATTACCGTATTATTATTGGCTTAGTAATGCTCGCACTCATCTGGAGTAAAACCATTGCTTAATCAGTAGTACCGAATACACTCGAAATTCCTTAATTTGGGCATTCAATTGATGCCAATGCAAACTGCCAGCAAAAAGGTTATAAATGGTTGGGCGATGTTCGACTGGGCCAACTCGGTTTATAACCTCGTTATTACTTCTACCATTTTCCCTGCATATTTTGAAAGTATCACCGGTGATCACAATAGTGCAACTACCGATGATAAAATCGTTTTTTTAGGTCGGGAATTTGTAAATACTTCTTTATACGATTATGCCTTAGGTGTTGCGCTTTTAATTGTTGCACTTTCGCTTCCCATATTAAGTTCAATCGCAGATAGTAGAGGGAATAAGAAAAAATTTATGGCATTCTATCTTACGCTTGGTAGTTTAGCTTGTAGTGCCCTTTGGTTTTTTACCGATAACCAATCCATCAACTTAGGTATTGGTATGATGATGCTTGCATGTGTAGGGTTTTGGAGCAGCTATGTTTTTAGCAATTCTTATCTACCTGAAATTGCGGCACCTGAAGATCGCGATCGGGTTAGCGCTAAAGGTTTTGCAATGGGCTATGTAGGTAGCGTTATTTTACAAGTAATTTGTTTTGTATTCATTTTTAATCCCGAATTATTAGGCGGTAATAAAGAAACAGGTACTATTCAATATCGATTTTCATTTTTACTCACAGGTATTTGGTGGCTTGGATTTGGATACTACTCTATTTCACGATTACCCAAGCCAATAAGCGCCAATTTTGTTTCTGAAAAAAAGAAGAATGTATTTACCGATGGTTATAAGGAGCTACGTGTAGTTTGGAACCAACTTAAGGGAATGCCGGTAATTAAAAACTTCTTGTTTGCTTTTTTCTTTTTCAATATGGGGGTGCAAACCGTCATGTTAGCAGCCACGCTTTATGGTAAAAGTGAATTAGCTATTCCTACCAGTAATTTAATTGTAGCCATATTAATGATACAACTTGTTGCCATACCGGGTGCATTTACCATCTCAAAATTATCTGCGCGTATTGGCAATGTACCGGCCTTAATGTTGGTAGTATTTGTTTGGATTGGAATTTGCATCGCCGGTTATAATGTACCCAAGGGTGGTATCTATCAATTTTATGCATTGGGGGCTTGTGTAGGTTTTGTAATGGGCGGCATCCAAAGTTTGAGCAGAAGCACTTACAGTAAGCTCATGCCCGAAACTAAAGACACTGCCTCTTTCTTTAGTTTTTATGATGTTGCAGAAAAAATTGCTATCGTACTCGGACTCTTTACCTTTGGGTTAGTAAATGAAATCACCGGCTCACAGCGAAATAGTGTTTTAGCACTAATGGCCTTTTTTGTTGTTGGCTTGATTGGTTTGTGGATGACGAATAAAAGGATTCAAAAAAATAAAATCTAGGCATATGAAACTCTATTCCGTTAATACCGGTCATTTTAAATTAGATGGCGGGGCGATGTTTGGCGTAGTTCCAAAAAGTATATGGAACAAGCTTAATCCGGCCGACGAAAACAACCTGTGCAGTTGGGCATTACGTTGCTTATTAATTGAAGATAACAATCGATTAATTTTAATTGATAACGGAATGGGTGACAAGCAAGATGCCAAATTTTTCGGTCATTATTATTTACACGGAAATGATAGCCTTGACCAATCTTTGGCACAACATGGATTTAGCAAAGACGATATAACGGATGTAGTTTTAACGCACCTCCATTTTGATCATTGCGGCGGCAGCATCAAGCGTGAAGGCGACTTATTAGTGCCGGCATTTAAGAATGCAAAATTTTGGAGCAATAAAGCGCACTGGAATTGGGCAACCCATCCAAACGATCGCGAAAAAGCCTCATTTTTAAAAGAAAATATTTTGCCCATACAGGAAAGCGGTCAACTCAATTTTATTGAACATATTAACGATGCAGCCATTGGCAGCGCACATCCGCTCAATCCTATCACATCTGATTTTTCGGCAAACATTCAATACCTAAGTGCTCACGGACATACCGATGCGATGATGCTTCCGGTAATTCACTATAAAGGGAAAACGATTGTTTATATGGCCGATCTACTTCCTTCGGTTGCGCATATCCCCATGCCGTATGTGATGGGTTACGACATGTTTCCGCTCACCACCATGCATGAGAAAAAAACATTGTTGAAAGAAGCATTTGAGAAGGACTATATACTATTTTTTGAACACGATCCAGTTATAGAATGCTGTAACCTTCAAATGACTGAAAAAGGAATTAGAGCAAAAGATTGCTTTAAGTTGAGTGAGCTGTAACACCTTAACGCAAACTTATCAAAGAGGTTAATGGATAACGTAAATTGCGATATCCAAACATATCTACTTTGATAGAACCTACCGAAATCGGGCTTTCTACACGTAATAATAAATGATTGGGATCATCGCTTACCCATGCATTCATCTTTTCCCCTCCTTCAAAAATGGTTCCTTTAATTAACAAGGGTTTAAATTTTATGGCTCTGAATTTACCATATTGCGTTTTCACTTTTTCTTTGCCCAAATAACGAATATATAAATGATATACTTCATCATCTAAAAACATATCAAAAGGAATTTTGTCGCCAACTTTATATTTATCAAAATCAATATTACGAGCATAATAAACTGCGCTCATCACATCTTGTATACATTTTGGCGTTTTAAAAACACCATTGGTGCTCACTGCAGTTCCTGCATCATGATTGAAGGAAACATTGTTATAAATTTTATACCCACCTTCATCTGTTTGACGCATAAACTTCATAGGCTGCATGGTAGAGGTATCTATATACGATTCATAGCGATCGCGTACTTTAAAAAAATTATCGAAAAATGAATACGACTTACCCACGCCAACCACATGATAAGCAGGCTTTCCGTTAAATCTTTCCAAAGCGGTTGTAAATGTAGCTTCGCCTGCACCTACATACATCCCTAGTGTATTATAAAACACTTTCATCGTTACGGTTTCTCCGGCTATGAACGCTTTATTAGTTACGCCACAAAAATCATCCGATTGGGTTGGGATTGAAAAAGCACTTAGAACCATCCATAGAACCAGTGTTTTAAAAATCGTTTTCATGTATTCACTTTAATGTACAAAATTAATTTCGTTTATGCATCAAGGTTAGTTAAGTTTTTACAGCCGCTTTTTCTTTGATAACACGAACCCTTAAAATCAACAAACTGCCCAGTATTGCCGGTATTACCAAATTGATGAACCAAACGCCTAAGGCTGCGGAACTCACGCCTAATTCGTTATTGCTTACCAATTGATAAATCAATCCTAAAACACTTAAACGCAAGGGCAACTCTATAAAACCTATTGTGGGTGCCAATGCCATGATGATGTAAAAAACGGTTATCATGGCAAATGAAGTAACAAAACCAACTTCTACTTCCATTACTTGCAACATCCACACATATTGTAATACAAAAACGATATACCGTAAAACAGATACTGAAAACAATTTCCACAATGTTGCATTATTGAAAGCTGAAATTGCTGCAATATGCGGTTGTATTTTCTTGACCCATTTCCATCTGCCTATCCAAATCATCAACCAACTAATTTTCCAATACAGCATTGCCGTTAACAACGCAACCACCCCACTCAGCACAATCAGAAAATTACCCAAAAAATCAGGAACAATTTTCATTTGCGCACCAACTTCCTGTGAAAAATATCTTAAAAAAACCATCCCGGCAGCGCCTGCAATTAAAGTCACCAATAATTGACTCAAACTTCCCACTATCGTTAATGAAATTGCTTGTACCCGATTTACCGGCTCTACAAATAAAACACGACCGCCATACTCTCCAATACGATTTGGGGTTAACATTGTTACACTGCAGCCGGCTAATACCGACTTTAAAGCACTAACAAATGAAAAAGGCTGTAATCGATGCATTAACATTTGCCATTTTAACGATTCTAATCCCCAATTCAATGGCATCAACAATATAACTAGCCAAAAGTTGCCTTTCTGCCAACTTTGGCTAATTTGGTTCCATCTTACAGCCAAGTCGGGCTGTTGCATAATTTGGCGATATAAACTAACGCATAGCACCACAAAAATGAGTGGGCCCAAAAAATAATTAATCAATATTTTAAGTCGTTTGTTCAATCCTGATATGCATTAGATGCGGTAATTTCAAATATAATCATACTTTGCAGATTCAATCAAAAATCAACATTGAAGCAGGAAAAACCAAGTAAAAAAATTATTCTGGGAATTGATCCGGGAACGGTACTAATGGGCTATGGCCTCTTGGAAGTTTCGGGCACCAAACTCACTTTGATTGAAATGAATAGTTTGAAACCCGGAAAAATTACCGATCCTTATAAAAAATTACAACTCATTTACAATACTGTAAGTGGTTTAATTATCAAATATAAACCCGACGTATTTGCCATTGAAGCACCATTTTTTGGTAAAAACGTACAAAGTATGCTAAAGTTAGGCAGAGCCCAAGGGGTGGCCATTGCAGCGGCCATGCGTCATGGTTTGGATGTTACAGAATATTCACCTAAAAAAATAAAGCAATCGGTAACCGGCAATGGTAATGCCAGTAAAGAGCAAGTACTAAACATGCTACAGCGATTACTGAATTTTTCTGATGCACCTGCACATTTGGATGCATCAGATGCATTGGCAGTAGCCGTTTGTCATTATTTTCAAGAAAGCAACCCTATTTTAGCCGGAGGCGGCAAAAGCAAGGGTTGGGAAGATTTTATTGCAAAAAATCCCGGGCGATTAAAAAAATAATTAACCCAGGGCGGTCAATATTTTTTGATGCACTTCTTGTAATTCAGCGGCAGTTAACTTTAATTTTCCTCTTGTAAAGTTCAAATCATCTGCATCATTAATCGGTACTAAATGCATGTGCGCATGCGGCACTTCTAATCCTACAACGCTGATGCCACAACGGTTACAAGGGAAGGCCGCTTCCAATGCTTTAGCAATAGGCTGCGCAAATACCAGCATCTCTGCTAAATAGGATTTATCTAAATCAAAGAATTTATCTGTTTCCACTTTAGGTACTACCAAAACATGCCCCACTGCCAATGGAAAGATATCCAAGAAGGCAAAAAAATGATCATTTTCTGCAACTTTATAAGAAGGTATTTCGCCGGCGATGATTTTAGAAAATATGGTCATGGTTCTTTTTGATAAATGTACAACCAACTTTATTGGTTGCATAAAAATAATGACAAAAAAATGCCCTGATTTTTCATCAGGGCATGTAAATAATTTATCGTTCTTTTTAAATAGAAATTCCTTCAACTTTAAATTTAAGTACACCGGCCGGAACGATTACTTCTGCAGTTTCGCCAATAACCTTACCTAATAGCCCTTTACCAATTGGTGAAGTAACAGAGATTTTACCCAGCTTTAAATCTGCCTCTTTTTCTGAAACGATTTGATAGGTAACCTGTTTCTTTGTTCCCAAATTGGTAACGGTAACACGGGTTAAAATTGAAACTTTACTGGTATCAATATTGGTTTCGTCAAGTATTCTTGCGGTTGCAATAACGCCTTCTAAGTGTTTAATTTTTGCTTCCAGCAAACCTTGTGCTTCTTTTGCTGCATCGTATTCGGCATTCTCTTTTAAGTCGCCTTTTTCTCTGGCTTCCGCAATAGCTTTACTCGCTGCAGGGCGTTCTACACTCTTTAGTTGATACAGTTCCTCCTTCATTTTTTCGAAGGTATCCTTTGTAACATAATTGGTAGTGCTCATTCGTATTGTTTTATCGTAATCAAAAAAAA
>JBJOQA010000219.1:0-4408 GCA_046050225.1 Bacteroidota bacterium
TTTAAATAGCGAATCAAAATATCATCCGGTATTACAATTGGTTTTTCTTTTTGAAGTTTTACTTGCACAAAACCTGCCCGATCAATTTGATTTAAGTATTCGCTTTTTTGAATGGCACCGGCAACGCAACCGGCATACATTTCTGCATCATGCTGTAATTGTGCAGGAAGTTCACCTACCAATACCACATCCGAAATACTAAAATGACCACCCGGTTTTAGCACGCGAAAAATTTCAGCAAAAACTGCGGCTTTATTGGGCACCAAATTCAATACACAATTACTTACAATAACATCAGCTACATTGGCCGAAACCGGCATCTTTTCAATGTCTCCCATCCTAAACTCCACATTATGGAAGCCCAATTTTTCGGCATTTTCTCTTGCTTTACCAATCATTGCATCTGTAAAATCGATTCCAATTACTTTGCCGGTTTCACCGGTTTCGGCTCTTGCAATAAAACAATCATTACCGGCACCACTTCCTAAATCAATCACCACATCCCCTTTTTTAATTTGGGCAAATTGAGTTGGCAGCCCACACCCGAGTCCTAGATCTGCATCTGCAGCATACCCTTCCAAAGTGCTGTAATCATCCGACATGATATTATATACTTCGGTGGAGCATCCTCCGGCACCGCAGCAGCTACTTTGGTTGGTAGCTTTATCTTGCAAGGCAATTTCACTATATTTTTGTCTTACAATTTCTTTTAATTGTTCGTCTGTTTGCATTGTATTATATTTTTAAAGTAAATAAATCGTATTATTACGATAGAATAACTCAAAAAAAATCAACAGCAGGTTTTTCCGTTTGCACCGGTTGTAAACAGTTCTAAAAAGTACTGTTGCGCAAGTTTCCATTCTTCTTGATCGATGCAATAACACACTTTCACCCCTTCAATATCTCCCTTAATGATGCCCGATGCCTTTAATTCTTTCAAATGCTGTGATACCGTGCTTTGCGACAGGGGTAACTCATCCACAATGTCACCGCAAATACATGCTTGCTTTTTGAGTAACAACTTGATAATGGCCACCCGCGCCGGATGCGACAAAGCTTTGGCATAACGCGCAACTCGGTTATCCTTTACTGTAAAATCTTCTGATTTTGCTATTCCCATAATTATATCGCAATATTACGATCAATAAACCATAAACCAAATTAATTTTTACTGATCGTTATCATTTTTCCCATGTTGGTGCCCATGAAAGAGAAAGGGTATATTTTAAATTGGGAGATTTATTAAAAAATGGTAGTTTCAAAGAAAAAAACATGCGTTGGATTAAACGACTTGCCATTTTTGCCTTAATTCTCGGATTAATTTACAGTTTGGGACCATCACCCAAAAAACCTGAATTTTCTGTTCAATTACCCACTGTACCGGCACTTCAGCAACTTTCGGGCTATATACAAGCAAAAGAATCCAAACATCAACTACGCCCAAACAATGAGGCACGAATCGTGTGGGCGGATGATAGTTTACAACAACTTACTGAATTTGCGATTGTTTATATCCATGGATTTTCTGCTTCGCAGGAAGAAGGAAATCCGGTTCACCGCAATATTGCAAAAACCTATGGCTGCAATTTGTATTTAGCGCGTTTGGCCGAACATGGAATTGATACTACCGAACAACTTTTGAATCTTACGGCCGATAATTATTGGGAAAGTGCCAAGGAAGCCCTGGCCATTGGTGAAAAACTAGGAAAGAAAGTAATTTTAATGGCCACTAGTACCGGTGGTTCGCAAGCATTGCAATTAGCGGCAGCTTTTCCGGATAAAATAGCCGGATTAATTTTATACTCCCCCAACATTGCCATTAATGATTCAAAAGCATGGCTGCTCAATAATCCTTGGGGTTTGCAAATTGCAAGATTAGTTAAAAAAAGTGATTACATTATTCCTGCTGATACGCGGCCAATTTACAAGCAGTATTGGAATACCCCTTATCGGCTAGAGGCTGCGGTAGCATTACAAGAAATGTTAGAAAACTCCATGACAGCAGCTACTTTTCAAAAAGTAAAGCAACCGGTTTTATTATTGTATTACTATAAAGATGCAACCCATCAAGATGAAGTGGTAAAAGTAAGCGCGATGCTACAAATGTTTGATCAGCTCGCCACACCGGCAAATCAAAAGAAAAAAGTAGCCATGCCCAATACCGGCAATCATGTAATCGGCTCTCCGATCAAATCTAATGATGCAGCAGGTGTTGAACGCGAAACAAATATCTTTCTTCAAGAAATTATGCATTTTAAAGCCAAGCAGTAAACTACGCCACAATAAGTTTTTCATCATATAATTATTCAGCTAATCATTGCAACATGAAGAAATTTTTAACCACCGGCATCGCTAGCGTATGTTCAATACTGTTAGTAAGTGCCCAACAGCCTATTTTAGGTTTTTCTAAAGAATCGAGTGGCAACCAACTTGCCTTAGAAAAACAATTTGATGGCTTGTTGAGAGCCGAAAATATCGGTCAATACATAAAAGATCTTTCAGCTACGCCTCATCATGTTGCTTCAGCGGGTGGAGATAGCAATACCGATTACATTTATAAAAAATTTAAAAGCTGGGGATTCAAAGTAGAAATACAAACCTATCAAGTTCTTTTTCCCACGCCCATTAAAAGAGTGCTTGAATTAAATAGCCCCAAAAAATTTATTGCCAGATTAAGTGAACCTGCATTGGCAGAAGACGCTACTTCGGGGCAAACCAAGGATCAATTACCTATTTACAATTGTTATAGTGCCGATGGCAATGTAACGGCAGAACTTGTGTATGTAAACTATGGCGTTCCGGCCGATTATGAAAAATTAGCACAATTAGGTGTAGATGTAAAAGGTAAAATTGTAATCGCCAAATACGGCAAAAGTTGGCGAGGCATTAAACCAAAAGTTGCACAAGAACATGGTGCCATCGGTTGTATCATTTATAGCGATCCGCGTGAAGACGGATATTTTCAAGGTGACGTATATCCTAAAGGCCCTTATCGCCCCGAATATGGCGCACAGCGTGGATCTGTAGAGGATATGCCTGTATACCCCGGTGATCCGTTAACACCCGGCGAACCGGCATTAGATAATGCCAAACGTTTAAAACGCGAGGAAGCTACCAACCTTTTAAAAATACCGGTATTGCCGATTAGTTATGCTGATGCCAAACCACTTTTAGAGAACTTACAAGGAGCAGTTGTTCCTGAAGATTGGCGCGGTGCATTGCCCATCACCTACCATGTTGGTCCTAGCAAAAACAAGGTTCATCTTGAATTAAGTTTTGATTGGAGCATCAAACCGGTTAACAATATAATTGCCACTTTACAGGGAAGTGAATTTCCTGACGAATGGGTAATTAGAGGAAATCACCATGACGCATGGGTAAATGGCGCTGCTGATCCTATTAGCGGATTAGCAGCACTCATGGAAGAAGCTAGAGTAGTTGGTGAATTGGCAAAAACAGGAATCAAACCCAAACGCACTTTGATGTATTGTGCATGGGATGGTGAAGAGGCGGGCCTATTGGGCTCAACCGAATGGGTAGAAGATATGGCTGCCGAACTTGAAAACAATGCAGTTGTATACATCAACAGCGATGGCAATGGAAGAGGATTTGTAGAAGCCGGCGGTTCGCAGGCTTTAGAGCCCCTATTTAATGAATTAGGAAAAGATGTTATTGATCCGCAAACAGGCGTAAATATTTTAGAAAGACGCCGATCTGCCAACATCGTAAATGCTTCTAATTTGAAGGATAAAAAGGAGTGGCTAAATAAAAAAAATATTTCGCTTTACCCGTTAGGCTCCGGCTCAGATTACTCGCCCTTCTTCCAACATTTAGGTATCCCTTCTTTAAATCTAGGATTTGGCGGTGAAGATGATGGGGGCGAATACCATTCTATTTACGACTCTTATGATTTGTACAGCAAATTCAAAGATCCCGGATTTAAATATGGCGTTACGCTAGCCCAAACGGCCGGTAGATTTAGTTTACGTTTTGCCAATGCCGAAATATTACCTTTCGACTTTAAACCTCTGCAACAAACCATTGCTAAGTACAGTACGGAAGTTATTGCCTTGGCAGATCAGTTGCGCGAGCAGGCAGCTATCGAACAACAAATTCAAAATGAGAAACATTATACAATTGCCGACAAAATCAACGAGCCATTGTTACCCCCCGCAAAACCTACTGAAGTTCCTTTCATCAACTTCGCCCCCTTACAAAACGAATTGGGCAAATTAGAAAAAACAGTCAATCAATTTCAAGACAGTTTAAAAAAGTACAAGTTCACCAAAGGCGGCATGAAAGAAATCAACAGTAAACTATATAGAGCTGAACAAATGCTATTGGTAAGAGAAGGTTTACCTCGTAGAAGTTGGTATAAACATAGTATTTATGCACCCGGATTTTATAC
>JBJOQA010000220.1:0-7620 GCA_046050225.1 Bacteroidota bacterium
TTTCTTTACTAAGGGTGGCACCAAAAATTCTTGGAATGATTTCGAGAATCGTGCCCTGATTATTTTGTTGTAAAAACCCATCGGGAAGTTGAATCTGATGGCGCTTTAAAAATATTTCCCAAGCTTTTTCATGGGCATATAAATTATCCACCAATGTGCCATCCATATCAAAAATATAACCTTGTAGTGCCGAACCGGAAACCATATGCATAAAAAACGCACTTTAATGAGAATTGTTAAAAATATCAAATACCACCCAATATTTTAAATAAAATCAAAAAACAATTGCTAATTATTTTAGTATTTATAATGCTAAATTATTTAGTTTTACATAAACATTACCATCACTTAAAAACGTATTATATATGGAAATAGAAAGTTATTCCCCCAGCGCATTTTCGGGTACTAAAGGATTTGGTCACTCCCAAAGCAATCGCGAAGCCAAACTTGGTTTTGGTGCTTTATCGGATGAGCGCACCAATAAAGGATTTGATTTAAATGAAGAATTAATACGCAATAAGCCGGCCACCTACTTTATGCGCGTAACCGGTAACAGCATGATCAATGCCGGCATTTTTGATGGCGATATTGTGATTGTTGATCGAAGCATTAAGCCGCAAAGCGGAAAAATTGTGATCGCAGTAATTGATGGCGAAATGCTCATTCGAAGATTAGATATTTCAATGAATCGGATGCGCTTAATTCCTGAAACACCAAAATTGGCTACTATTGAAATAAGTGAATTTAGTAATTGTGCAATTTGGGGAGTAGTAACCTTTAATATACATGCTACCTAGCATCAAGATTAGGAACGTTTTAATTTTCGCTCATAACCCAACACAATGAGTAAAATGAGCAACATGCCATAAAAAACATCTTCAACAGGGATGGTATAAATGCGTATTGCTAAGTTTTCGGCATTATTATATTCCACTACCGGTAATGCGGTAAGCAACCCGTTTACAATTAAAAATGGAATCAAAGCTATAGCGTAGGCAATTAAAAATGCGGTTATATGAAAGCCCGTAAAAAATTTGCGAAACCCCAATACAACGCCGATTACTAAAGCCGTTCCGGTTGCTGTAAAAAAGGTATACGCGCGGTCATGAAAAACAATCGCCATGATGGCCAAAAAAATAGCTAACCCAAATAGAATAACCTTGCTTGGCTTAGCATCTTTCATATTCGGCCAATAACAACGAATACACTCATATATAAAAACACAGCAATAGGGAACCACTATAAAAAACAATACTTCTTCTAAGGGTAAGTTGCCAATCCAAATCTCTTGGATATACTTCGTATTAAATCCCCAAACTTTTAAATGGGTGAAGTACATATCCCATGCGATATAAGCAGCTACCGGCAATATCATGGCGGCAAAAAGTTGCTTCCATTTAGTATAGAACGCCACTTTTTTGTCGAAACTCAATGCCAACGGGCCCGCCAAAGAAAGGGCTAAAATCAATAAATAGGTATAATGTGTATTCACGTTACTGAAGTAACAAAAAAAATGGCAGGCTGTTCATGGAGGAAGCCAATTATTTTTTTCGACCAACCGAATGATAGTATGGAGTACCTTCACTGATTACGACCTCTTCCAAGCCGCAATTGCGCATTAATTCGGCAACTTCTTTTTTAGAAAATCTTTGCTCAAGGGTCGTTCCAAATTTGTCTAAACTGTCGTTTCTAATAATAAAGAAAGATTTATTGTTGTAGGCAGCCAATGGCATTTTTTTGGCAACACTCCGCAATCCAATCAAAACTAAAAAACGCACCCACAACACAAATGGCATGTAAATCACAATGGCCAAAAAATCACAAACCCAAGCTTTTGGACGTTGCGGCAATTTGCAAACTACTTTACGTACTAATTCCGACATCCAAAATAAAAACCTGAAAAATGCATTCATTTTTTCGAGGTTATGATAGAGATAACAATAAAAATAGCCGCCTTTTTTTACCTTTTTAACGCAATCAATCATAGCTTGTTGGGTGTTGGGTATATGGTGCAATACGCCTACACTCATCACAAAATCAAAAGTTTCGTCTTCAAAAGGAATGGTTTCGGTATTGGCTTTGGTGAGGCGAACATTTGGAATATCCCCTAACAAATTATCGGCAGCAAAAATTGCATCGCTAGGATCAACCGCCTCCATAAATCCAACCCTTTTACTTAAAAATTTAGTCCATCGTCCGGTGCCACAACCCACATCCAACGCATAGGTATTAGAATTTACCATACGCTCAGGTAGAATATCAAAATATTCATTTGCACATTGCTCAATAATCCTATCAGAAAAATCGTGAAATTTTAGCCACTCATCGCCAAATGACTTAACCACAACCGGATCAATATTACCGCCCTCCGTAGAAAAGATAGCGATAGGTCGATTTTTTCCATCCACTATTTGCAGCGGATCTTGGGTGTAATTGGCTATTTTAAACATGATTAACGAGTCGCAAAAATAGGGCATCAACACGAATTAAAAGGAATTATTATTTGATATGAAACATCCAGGGCATCAACAAGCCTTTGATTAGATAACTGTTTTTACTATACTTTTGCGCTTTGGTATCTCAAATAATCCCCCATCGTTTATGGCAAACCGTTACTTAATAATCGGCGCTGGTTTTTCGGGTTGCACCTTAGCAAATCGCTTGGTACAATTACTCCCTTGTCATGTCGACATCTGGGATGAACGCAATCACTTAGGCGGCAACTGCCATACTTCAAGAGATGAAAAAACAGACGTAATGGTACATCATTACGGTCCGCATATTTTTAATACCGACAAAAAGCATATCTGGGATTTTGTCAATACATTTTCACCCTTTCGCCCTTATGTGCATCGCGTAAAAGCAAGCGTAGGTAATGAAATCTATTCTTTACCGGTAAACCTGCATACCATCAATCAATTTTTCAAACAAAGCTTTACGCCCGAAACGGCAAAAAAACATATCGCATCCTTAGCCGATGAATCCATAAAACAGCCGGCAAATTTTGAAGAACAAGCTTTAAAATATATTGGCGCAGATTTATATCGTGCTTTTTTTTATGGTTATACCAAAAAGCAATGGGGATGCGAGCCCACTGAATTGCCTGCGTCTATTTTACAGCGCATTCCGGTTCGATTTAACTATGATGATAACTATCACAATAATCATTATACGGGCATACCGGTAGATGGTTATACCGCTGTGATGGAGCAAATGATTGCCAACCCTAACATCCGTTTATTCTTATCCAAAAAATTTGATGCCGCCGAGGATAGTGCTGCCTATGATCATATTTTCTATACCGGTGCTTTAGATGGCTATTTTGGATACCAACTCGGTAGATTGGGTTATCGTACGGTTACCTTTGAAAAACATCATGCCCACGGCGATTTTCAAGGGGTAACGCAAATGAATTTTTGCGACGAATCAGTACCTTATACGCGTATCACCGAACACAAGCATTTCACTCCTTGGGAACAACATAACGAAACGGTTTATTTTGTTGAATACAGTAAAGAAACCGAGCCAACCGACACGCCTTATTATCCCAAACGCTTACAAGCCGACAAAACCTTATTACATCAATATCGCACCTTAGCGAATGAACAAAAAGGGGTTTCTTTTTTAGGGCGACTGGCAACCTATCGTTACATGGATATGCACCAAGTAATTGATGAAGCGCTGGAGTTTGCCGATCGCTTTAGCCAGGCCATTTTAACTCATCAGCCACCACCCGTTTTCCCTAACCAAGAAGGCTAATGCTAGCGCATAAGCAACCTCATGCAGCCTAAAAAAAAGATATTAGTTATTTGCCCGCATCCCGAAAATCGGGTACCGGGTCAACGTTTAAAATATGAACAATATTTTGCGCATTGGCGTGCAAATGGCTATGAGGTTACGGTTGCACCTTTTTTTAATCATCGCATGCAAGACATTTTATACCGCAAGGGATATTATGCCGAAAAAGCGATGTGGGTGATAATGGGCTATATAAAACGATTTTTATTACTATTTACTTTAGCCCGCTATGATATTGTTTATACTTTTTTATGGGTTACGCCTTTTGGTCCACCCCTATTTGAACGATTAGCAACACTGATTAATTCAAGGATCGTATATGATATTGATGATGCTATTTTTTTGAAATCGAAAAGTTTGATTAACCAATATGCTAATTGGATTAAAGGACGAAGCAAACCTTTTTTTATGATGCGCAAAGCCAAGCAGGTGATTGCTTGTACGCCCTATCTTACCAATGTAGCTTTGCAATACAATAAAAATGTTACCGATATTTCATCTACCATTGATACTATTCGCTATCAACCGGTAAATAGCTATCAAAATAAGGAATTACTTACATTAGGGTGGAGTGGCAGCCATAGTACCTCCCAATATTTACAACTTTTACAACCCGTATTAGCACAACTCCAACAAACACATCCGTTTAAATTATTGGTGATGGGCGACCCCCATTTTAAAATGGAAGACGTAAACGTAGAAGCAATTGCTTGGAGCGATGCCGCCGAAATCCCAACCTTACAACGATTTGATATTGGCTTGTACCCCTTACCCTTAGCCGACGATTGGGTGTTGGGCAAAAGTGGTTTAAAAGCCTTGCAATATATGGCCGTAGGCGTTCCGGTAGTAGCCACTGCTATAGGTGCAAATTTTAGAATTATTACCCACCAACAAACGGGTTTACTTGTGCAAACCAACGAAGAATGGTTGAATGCCTTGATACAATTATTGGAAGATGCAACACTTCGAAAAAAAATCGGCTTAGCCGGAAGAACCAATGTTGAAAAATTTTATTCCATTAATGCAAATGCCGAAATCTACTTAGCAATACTACTTGCGGCTTCAAAATAACTATTCGTACAACTACGATAGCACCTTGCAAAAGCGCTAACCTTTATTGCTACACAATAAGCGTTACTTCAATACGTTATACAGATATCTGTGGTTAATCCTTAAACTCCAACCCCTATGGAAAAGTGTATTGCCGTGGTAGTAACCTATAATCGTTTGAGTTTACTCACCGAATGTATCGCTGCCCTGCGCCAACAAACTCGACAACTAGACGCCATTTTAGTTATAAACAATGGTAGTACCGACGATACGGAAGATTGGCTAAAAAGTCAACCCGATTTACAATTCATTTCTCAAAAAAATATGGGATCCAGTGGTGGGTTCAACACCGGTATTAGCTGGGCTTATCAAAAAGGCTTTTCATGGATTTGGTGTATGGATGATGATGGCTATCCAAAAGAGGATGCGCTTGAAAAATTATTACAACCCGAAACCGACCATCTGTGCTTACGCAATTGTGCGGTAATTAACAAAGAAGATAAAAAGTCTTTTGTTTGGAAAACCGGTCAATTCGCAACTATCGACGAAGTTGACACGCCTATTATTGAAGGCATTGGTCATCCTTTTAACGGCACCCTATTGCATCGTAACATTGTAGAGCGCGTGGGTGTTCCTAAACCTAAATTATTTTTATGGGGGGATGAAACCGAATATTATTATCGCATAACCCGATTAAATCATATTCCGGTTTGTACTATCAGTAGCAGCATTCATTACCATCCGGCAGCAGCTTTCAGTTATAAAAAAGATTGGGATTATGCTACCTCATGGAAAGTTTACTATTATGTACGCAATCGCTTTGAAATTCATCGTTCCAAATTTGGTATTCGCGCGATAGCGCTATTTAATTATTGCTGTTTTTTAATTGCTATGATTGGCGTAGTATTTTTTTATCAACGCACCGATCGCAGAAAAAAACTCAATTTCATTTTGTGGCCAGCTTTTGATGCATTTACCAATAATTATAAAGCAACGCCGCAAAGTATTTTAAGCAGATTAAGCATGCCTACTTTACAACCCGCTTGGGAGGCAATTTCGCGGAGCGCAAATAATTTTTTGCTAATGCTGATTACACCGTTCACCGTATTTAGAAATAGAGATACGGCGAACGCTTAAGTTAAATACCATTATACACTACACATAAAGGGTTGGGCCATTAAGGTTCAACCTCTTTTTTTTGCGGCTGTTTGTATTGCTCAACGATGAGAAAAAGCGCAATAATATAAAATGGCATACAAGGAATTTTATAGCGCACTAGGGTGCCAAAATTAAGTGCGGTGGCCCCTACAAAAAGTGCAAATAAAATAGCAAAGAAGAAACAGTAAAAAACTGCCGCATTGGTAAATAAAGTTTTAAAAAATCCCACCACACGCGATTGAATCAAGGCATACAAGGTTAATACCATTAATGCCAAACTTTCGAGGGAAGAGAGTAAGGTTGAAGCCTTTTTCGACTCCCATAAGTAGGGGCGAAACAAAGTTGCATTAACAGCCAATGGTGCCATCTTTGCCATGCTTGCCGGGCTACCGTCAAAGTCAACGCCAAGCGAGAAAGACGATTCTGCCAAGTCGGCCATATTGATAAAATTATTTTGGGTCACTTTTACCGATTCAGAAATTTTATCGAAAGCCAAATTGCCCAATTCTTCTTGCATCCGGTCGGCCACTAAAAATGAACCGCCAACCCCCATTAAAATCAAGGAGAAGATTAGCGCCAGGCGCGATACCGCACTCTTTAGCTGCTTAAACCGTAATAGTAATACAAATAGTAAAGTAAAAGGAAGGTAGGATACCAAGATATAGGATTTAACAATCCCCAAAACATAGGCAGATAAAAGCACCACGAGCGTATTTTTTAAAATATGCTGCCTTTTTACCACCAAATTGTATAAGCCATAGGTTAAAAAGCCCATCATACCGGTACAAATTGGATCTTTTAAAATGCCGGAACTCCAAAAAACGAAAGTGGGCATGTAGATGATGGCAATAGCCAACTTGCGATGCATGGTTGGATAGAGTTCATAAAAAAAACGAAATAAACGCCAAACCCCGCTAAAGGAAATAAGTGAAAAACATAGGTTGATGACAAAGTAACTGCCAAAGCAAAAAAACGACAAAACCCCTACTAGCCGTGCCGTAAAGAAATTACCGTCATTGGCAAAATAACCGGTGTTTAAAGTGGTATATAGCAGATTGGGGTCGTAATCCTTTCCATCAGAAAAGAAGATACCAATATGCGAAAAATCTTTAAAAACAAGATCCTTAAAATGATTGCCTTCATCGTAATAAAGTACAACCGAATCGCCGATAGATAAATAAACATTAAAAAATGTAAAGGCTACGCAACTGATTACCTTTATCCAAAATCCATTTCTATGGTATTTTTTTAAGATGGGATCTTCAATCTTTTTACGTCGTGCCGAAAAAATAAGATGAAACAGCAACACATAAAAAGGAAACAATATGAGGTCTACTAATCCCATAAACAGTTTTAACGCATTTAGGCGATGCCGGCAAATTTATCCTAAATTATGAATTGCCATTACATTATATAGACTTATTTTGCCTTTGAAATCAATTATACCGATATGTGCGGAATTGCAGGCGCAATAAATTTCAGGTTACCTTATCCCAAAGTGAAGCAATTAATGTTTCATCGGGGGCCCGATGCGCAAAATAGTTTTTACAAAGACAATGTTGATTTTTATCATTTCCGATTATCGATTTTAGACATCGGCGGCGGTGTGCAACC
>JBJOQA010000221.1:0-5962 GCA_046050225.1 Bacteroidota bacterium
ATCGCTTTGGTTTGATACACGTGCGTCCATTCGTTAAGCCCTTTTTCTTGAATAAATTTTTTCCACGCAGGTAAAATATTCTCTTTCATATCACCGCTTAACACACCATACATTTTAACGCCATGGCTTTTCCAACTAGCTTTATAAATTGAATCCAATCTTGGTATTTCTTCCTTACAATGGCCGCAATTAGGATCCCAAAAAGCTACGATGGTATATTCTGCCTCTAAACTGTACAAGGCAGAAACCTTACCTGTAGTGTCTAAAAATTCTAAATTAGGAGCAGGATTGCCAATTAGGTTCGCCATTAGCATGTATGCTCGGCGACTGATCGTTTCCATTTGTTTATCATTCAGCCATTTAGTGAGGCCTTTGCTATGGTATTTTTCAAATAAATGCACAAATACGGCATCTTGACCCATGTACTTAGGGTTAATATATTCATCTGTAAGCCAGTTGAGCATAAACTTGTACATTTCGGGGCAACTTCTTGCTAATAACAATTGATAATCCAACTCTTTAATAATACTATCAGGATGTTGAATCATGATATCTCGGTAAAACTTTTCAAATTTTGGAATAAAAAAGGGAGAACGAATAATTTGTTCATCCATAAAGCTTACCCCATCCCAATAATGCTTGCGGTAGAAATAATAGTTTTGGAGCGAGTCGGCGCGACTAACAGGTTTTGCAATAGGAACCGTGGGCTCTTTCATTGCTTTTAACACCAACGACATCATAGAATTGGGTTGATTTTTTATCAAATTTTCGCGATAATCGCCCAACTCTTTGCTGAGTTTATTATAATTAGCCTCATGCAATACCGAATCTTCATGCGTTTTTGAAGCATTATAAGCTTGGCGCTCCAACTCCCATAACCTGCCTTTTTGCGCCATAAATTTTTGATATTGCTGAAAGAGAATATTTTCCTTAGAGCCGGTTACTACCGTTTTATTCAATAAATCGGTTGTGTCTATTTTAACCGAAATCACTTGTTCTTTATCTACAAAAAAATCAACCATCTTGGTTTTGCCGGGCAATACAATGGCATAAATTCCACCGGGCAAACGACGTTTTCCGGTAAATACAGCCGTTGCCGCACCCGTCATGGCTGCCGAATCTTCAACATTTAAATTTTTGCCGCTGTGATAAGCTAAATAAGCAATACCTCGGGTATAACCCGGTGCCGAAATGCTTACTTTAAAACTTTGTTGCGCAGCAACTGTTGAGGCCAATAAAATGGAAAATAAAAGTGTAAAACTGATTTTCATATAATGCACCATAGTTAACAAAAGTAATAGAAATGTAGCATTCCTGCTTGATTGCGGTAATTGCTAGGAGTAAAATTACAAATCGTTAACAAAATATTTAAACGCCATTTTTTTAACGCAATGCCTAAACTACCATTACTTTTGTTGCCGTGAAACGCAAAAAATACACCCTCGAACAGGTAACCGTTACCAATTATGCCGCAGAAGGCAAGGCATTTGCTAAAGTAGATGGCAAAGCCCTATTTATAGAAGGCGCCGTTCCGGGCGACGTGGTTGACGTATTTGTAAGTACCAATAAAAAAGATTGGGCCCAAGGAAAAGTAACTAAATTTCATAGTTATGCTCCTGATCGCATTACGCCGTTTTGTGCTCATTTTGGCACCTGCGGTGGATGTAAATGGCAAATGCTGCCTTACGAAAAACAGTTACAATTTAAACAAGAGGAGGTAGCTCAAAACATTCGCCGAATCGGCCATGTTACCCTGGGCGAAATGTTACCCATTGCCGGGGCGCAATCCACTCAATACTATCGCAATAAACTCGAATTCACTTTCAGCAATAAACGCTATCTAACCGACCATGAGGTTAAATCGCTGCCGCGAGAAGAGGGAGCCCATGCCGGCGGACCTGCATTAGGATTTCATGTTCCCCGAATTTTTGATAAAGTAATTGATATCCAACACTGCTATTTGATGGATCCGGTAAACGATCGCATCCGCAACAGCATCCGCATTTATGCGCTCGAACAAAATCTTCCTTTTTACGATATTAAACAACATACCGGTTGGTTACGCAACATCATTATTCGCAACTGTAGTACCGGAGAATTAATGGTGAATATATGCTTGGGATACGAAGACGAAGCAGCCACTAAGCTATTATTAGACCATCTGTTAGCACAAGTTCCCGAAATTACTACCCTATTGTATACCATCAATACCAAATGGAACGATAGTATTTACGATTTACAACCTATCACCTATTTTGGAAAAGGATATGCCATCGAAAAACTGGGCAAGTACAGTTTTAAGGTGGGACCAAAATCGTTTTTCCAAACCAATACCCAGCAGGCCACCTTATTATATGAAATAACGCGTGATTTTGCCGGTTTAACCGGACAAGAAGTGGTGTATGATTTGTACTGCGGAACCGGAAGCATCGGCATTTTTGTGAGCGATCGGGCTAAAAAAATTATTGGCGTAGAAGTGATTGCCGAAGCGATAGAAGATGCCAAAGAAAATGCCGCCTTAAATAATATTGCACATGCCGAATTTTTTGCAGGGGATGTGATCCAAATTTGCGATGATGCATTTTTTGCAAAACACGGAAGGCCCGATGTGGTAATTACCGATCCGCCTCGCGTAGGCATGCACGAAAAACTGGTAAACAAATTACTCGAAATTGCCGCACCTCGAATAGTTTATGTAAGTTGCAATACGGCAACACAGGCCCGCGATTTAGCGCTGTTGCAAGAAAAATATGAAGTGGTGAAAATTCAACCTGTGGATATGTTCCCGCATACCCATCATATTGAAAGTGTTGCATTGCTCGAACTTAAAAAGCCATAATATGAAAAAGCATTTGTTGTACCTCGTAGTATTATTTTGTATTTATTCCCCAAGCCGGGCGCAACAAAATGTAAGTATCGGCAGCATCAAACATATCCTGCAGTTTTCGTCAAAATTTGTGGATGCACGTAATGTAGATATTTGGTTACCGCCGGGCTATCAAACCGATAAAAAATATCCGGTTTTGTATATGCACGACGGGCAAATGCTTTTTGATTCTACCACTTCGTGGAATAAGCAAGAATGGGGCGTAGATGAAGTGTTGGGCCAACTCATCGCCAAAAATCAAATTGAACCATTGATTGTAGTGGGTGTTTTTAATAGCAATCAAAATCGGCATATCGATTATTTTCCGCAAAAGCCTTTCGAGCGCTTAACTAAAAAAGTGCAAGATTCGCTATACGATGCGGTACGCCCTGCTACCGGTGTGGGTGTATTCTCCAAAAAGATACAATCTGATTTATACCTCCGCTTTTTAGTAGAAGAATTAAAACCTTTTATCGATAGTAATTTTGCTGTTTACACCGATGCTGCAAATACCTGCATTGCTGGGTCGAGTATGGGCGGACTGATTAGTTTATATGCTATTTGCGAATACCCGAAAGTTTTTGGCGGCGCTGCATGCCTTTCTACCCACTGGCCAGGCATATTTACCGTAGAAAATAACCCCATTCCCAACGCTTTTGTAGATTATATGCAACATCACTTGCCTAACCCCGATAACCACCGCATTTACTTTGATTATGGTACGGCAACCCTAGATGCTTTGTATGAACCCTTTCAATTAAAAGCCGATGCCGTAATGCGCAATAAAGGATTTACAGAAATTAATTGGATGACATTAAAATTTGAAGGTGCCAACCACAGCGAAAAAAGTTGGAATGCCCGCTTACATCAACCGATACAATTTCTTTTTAAGAAAAAATAATTTATCGCATTTTCTTATTTTTGTCGATTCACTCACCAAACTTAACAGGTATGGACATTAAGGTTATAGCTTTTGATGCCGACGATACGCTTTGGATAAATGAACCTTACTTTCAAGAGGTAGAGCATAAGTTTTGTGCGCTGATGGAAGATTATATGTCGGGGCACCATATTGCTAAAGAATTATTCAGTACCGAGATACAAAACTTGGCCTTATATGGCTATGGGGTAAAAGGTTTTATGTTGTCGATGGTTGAAACGGCGTTGCGTATATCGAACCATACGGTTAGCGTAGCGACCATCCAAAAAATTTTAGATCTCGGAAAAGAGCTTTTAGAAAAACCCATTGAATTATTAGATGGTATAGAATTGGTGCTGCAACAATTGCAACCATATTATCGATTGGTTGTTGCAACCAAAGGCGATTTATTAGATCAAGAAAGAAAGCTTGAAAAATCAAAACTTGCGCACTATTTTCATCATATCGAAATCATGAGTGATAAGCAAGAAAAAGACTATCAGGCTTTGATTAAGCATTTAGATATTCAGCCGCAAGAGTTTTTAATGATTGGCAATTCATTAAAATCGGATGTTTTGCCTGTTTTAACATTGGGTGGTCATGCCGTTCATATTCCTTATCATACCACATGGGCGCATGAAGTTGTGGAGCATAAAATAGAATATCCACAATTTAAGCAGGTTTCAAGTGCAACCGAGTTACTTACTTGGTTGTTACCACAATAACCATCGATTACACCCGTTTTCATTATACGCGCAAGCACCACCAACTAGCTTTGAAACTTATGAACCTGCAGTTGTTACCAAAAGTAGAATTACACCTTCACTTAGATTGCTCGCTAAGCTATCGGGTAGCGAAAAAAATTGACCCTTCTATAACGCCGGAACAATATCAAACCGAATTTGTGGCCCCTTCACGCTGTGTAAACTTGGTTGATTTTTTAAATCGTGCTGTTAGAGGATTTCAACTCATGCAATCGGTTG
Source organism: Bacteroidota bacterium (assembly GCA_046050225.1). GTDB lineage: Bacteria > Bacteroidota > Bacteroidia > Chitinophagales > Chitinophagaceae > Ferruginibacter. The sequence continues at coordinate 4,769 of JBJOQA010000221.1, forward strand.
AACATATTCAATGGGTGGTAGAAGACTTATTTGAACAATTAGCGGCCGATCATATTTTATATGCCGAAATACGTTTTGCCCCATTTTTACATACGGCAGGCGGATTAACTATTGAAGAAGTAGCGCAAGCCGCAGAAACAGCCACACGCAATTGTGTTGCTGCCACCGGCATTGAAGCACGGTTAATATTATGCACTTTACGTCATTACACGGCTGAACAAAGCATGCAAACCGTTCAATTGGTACATCAATTTAAGGGAACCTATATTGCAGGTTTTGATATTGCAGGCGATGAAGCAGGTTACCCTATCACCAACCATATTGCCGCATTTGAATATGCACACCAACATGGTATTTGCTGCACGGCACATGCAGGAGAAGCCCGCGGAGCCGAAAGCGTTTGGGAAACCTTGAAATATTTCAAACCCACCCGTATCGGTCATGGTGTACGCAGCATTGAAGACCCCAAATTGGTTGAACATCTTAAAAAAGAACAAATACATTTAGAACTTTGCCCAAGTTGTAATGTTTTAATCAGTGTAATCGATCATTACGATCGTCACCCTATTGATAAACTCTACAAAGCTGGTGTGCCTATCAATGTAAATACCGATAACCGCGCCGTTACCAATATTAGTTTAACCACCGAATACGAACGTTTAGAAAAACATTTTGGTTGGAAAATTGCCGATTTCTATCACTGTAACGTGCAAGCCATTAAAGCCGCTTTTATCCCACAATCGCTTAAACATCGATTGATTGAACAACTAACGGCGGGCTATCAACACTAAACAATTCAAGCCAATTATCGTTTTACTATTGTTAAGATGTAATTAAATGCATCGATTATCCAATCGGTTTGCCGAAATTGCATCCTCAAAACATTTAACTTTTCATGCAAAAAGTAACTCCGGTTATACTCAACCTGCTCATCATAAATGGATTGGTTTTTTTAGCACAAATGACGATGGGTGGCAACCAACCTTCTTATCCCCTAACAGATTGGTTTGCATTACACCATTATGCATCCAATGAATTTCGACCGCATCAACTGATTACGCACATGTTTTTGCATGGCAGTTTTGCACATTTGTTTTTCAACATGTTTGGATTATGGATGTTTGGATCGATTTTAGAAAATAGATGGGGTGCCGTTAAGTTTCTTAAATTTTATTTACTGTGCGGGGTAGGTGC
>JBJOQA010000222.1:0-7847 GCA_046050225.1 Bacteroidota bacterium
TTGCGCCAGGGGCGGATGAACAAAAACATTGACAGCATCCGTTAAATAGGTTTGCTGAAATTGGGGGTGCATATTGCCAATTAAATGCAGCTCAACCTGTTCGGCTAATTGCTTTATTTGGGGCAAAATCAACTCTAAACCACGCCCTACATTGATATTTTGTGAAAACCAAACTAATTTTATTTTATTCTGAATTAAAGCAGGCCGGGTAAATTCAGTTTTTGAAAAGTAATTCAAAACGGTAAACCAACGCGGGGTTGGCTGAATGGTAAGGGCAGTTTCTTGCATGATTAAAGGAGAAGCAAAACTGCAATAATTCATTTTGGGTAATAAGCGCTCCATTAATTGCAGGGTTACTTGTGATAAGTAACCTTCATCCCCTTCTCCCGGATGATAATCTTCTACATCAAAACCTGCCTTAGCACTTAATTGTTGCGCAGCGTACCAAGTTGCAAACAGGGCTCCGGGATTATGACCAATTACCCAATCAGCAGATTGCACTTTTTGAATAGCCTTTATTAATAGCTGATTTCTGCGCGATACCGCCCCGGCTTGCCAACTCACCGGCAATTTTATTCCTTTGCCCAACCATCGAAATAGCTTTTCGGTTACAACCGATTTTAGCCAAGGCAATAATGGTTTTCTACCTGCAGGTATTTGTATAATTTGAGCACCGCTAATGGTTTTCAACAGCTGCTCATCTATTTTTTTACTCCAATGCTCAAATTCAAAACAAATTAAAGTAACCGTAAATCCATGCTGCAAAGCCAATCTAACCTCCTTATATACACGAGGATTAGTTGCTAAATTATGCGTTGTTATAAAAAGTAAATGACGAGGCATCCCAACTAAGATTGGTTGAACAGGCTTGAATATAAATCATGATACTGTTCGGCTACACTTTCAAAACTTTTTGGCACTGGTATATTTGCCCGCAATGACTTCAATAATTGCGGAGACTCAATACACTTGGTTAATTGCATGCTTAAATCGGTTGCATCCTTAAATTTGAATAGCAGTCCGTTTTTTTCATGTACAATTTGTTCTGCATTACCAAATACATTACTAGCGATTACCGGTACATTAGCAGCAAATGCCTCTTGAATTACGAGTGGGCTCATTTCAGAGAAAGTAGAACATAAGCATAAAGCATCGTACTGCCGAAGTGTTTCATACACGTCCGCTTGCGGCAACTTGCCTTTCCATTCAATATTTTCATATTGCTTGGTTTGTTCTTTTAATTGTGCTTCATAAGCAGGTTCGGTTGCCTGACCATATATGGCTAAACTTATCTTGTTTTTAGGCAAATTCATAAATGCATCAATCAATAAATGAAGTCCTTTAAAAGCACTAATTCTTCCTATAAAAATTAATCGAATAGGATAAGTAATAGCTTGATGCGCAACCGGATTGTCTTTAATAACAACCGCATTCGGAAGCCCTTGCTTAATCAATGTTATTTGATTTTCCGGAACTTGATTAAGTATCAATTGCTGTTTATACCACTCGGTTAAACTCACAAAGGCATCGCAGGTATTTTTTAATAGTTTTAATTCGTTTTTAACTTGTGCAATGATATGCGTGGTTGCTAAGGCTGTGCCTAGTTTATGATTCCAATTAGATGGATCAATTCCAAGATTACGCATTATGTTGGATGCCGGCACCAACAGCTTTGCCAAAGGTCCATTACCGCGTTCAGTTAAGAAGCAGGTGCTGCATTTTGAAATATTGATTTTTCCGTCACAAATGGTTTGTCCTTTGTAAACCAGGTTGCCGGTTTTGCAGGTATAGCCGGCCAAATGGAAAGTCATTACAACTTTAGCTCCCATTTGCTTCGCTGCCTGTATATGTGCTAAGCCAATACCGCTGCCGGGGGCATATTCATGAAATTGAACAATATCAGGTTGTTCTTCTTCTAAAATACTTTGGAAACGAGCAAGTCCTTCCGGTAATTGCTTGCCCATAATTACAGCCCGATTTTGAATGGTGGGTTCAGCATAACGAATTACACGAATACCATCATACAAATAGGTCTCATCTGTTATTTCATTAAAGAAAGGAACCACTACTACCAAATCGTGCCCAAGTTGCATTAAATGTTTACTCAAAGCCCAAGTATACACTTCGGTGCCCGCAATTTGATGCGGTAGGAAATGATTTAAAACTTGAATTATCTTCAACTCCTTATTGCCTTTTAAAGAAATAATTCGGATGAACCGATACGGTTTGATCTTGAATAAAGTGATGCTTCGCAAGTAATGCGAATATTTGCTGGCATTTTTCCTCTCCCAATATGGCAGGATGCAATTCAAATTGTACTTTTTGAATCGTACCAAATTGAATCAAGTGCAGCATTTCATATTCACCGCCTTCAATATCCATCACTAAGTAAGTGGGTTTTAAATGTTGTATTACTTCATTCAATGCAACCACTTCCACCTGTATGGTATTTTCACCCGATTTCATTAAGGAGGATGCCAATTTTTGCTGTTCATTTACAGCAAAAGAAGTCCACCCCGCCTTTTCACCTAAAATTTGGTGGTGTGATTGAGGCGCCACTTTATTTTGTTTAAACACTTGCTGTGCAAGAGCCACGTTCACCGGATTAGCTTCATAGGTTACGATTGCATCATTGCCTAATTTTAAAGCACAGTAGGTTGAAATAAAACCTAAGCCTGTACCAACTTCCAATACGGTATCCCCTTCTGCTAATTTGGCTTTTAAAATATTGATTTCCCCAATTTCGTATTCACCGTTTACAATCCAACGAAGTGTATCAAAGCCAATTTCCTTTTTAATAGGTAGCCATACGCCCTGCACTTTTTTCCATTGCTTGCCGATTAAGGCCGAAACAAAAAGATACAACTGTACCCAAATCTTGGTCAGTCGAATCGTGATAAAATGATATAGTTTATTCATCATTAAAAGCGATTACTATAAAACGTACTTGTTTACTTTATTTTGGTAAAATTAAATTTGTTCATCAGTGGGGCAGCAGTGTTTTGCACAGGTGCGTAAGGGGGCGGGTATCGTTTTAAAATATATCTAAAGTCGCTCCATTTTAAACCCGATTGTTGTAATAATTTAAAAAACAACGCGAATTTTCCTTTGCGAATGGTATGTTTAAACAGTCGACGTAAAAAAGATGCCTTTGTTAGTAAAAGTAGCTCTTGTTTATGCGGTAAGGTGCATTGATTTAATAATTCGCAATCAATTAAAAAAGATTCAATGAAACCGCGATGACTTTTGCTGGCTATTTGAGAGGCTTGATTTTCGCTTCTTCGCCAAAAAATAAATCCCATTGATACCAGTAGTACTTTTTCTTCGAGTGCAATTCTTTTTTTGAGATAGGTATCCCCCACAACAAAACGTTCCGGTAAATTACCCACACGTCGTAAAGTATCTATTCTAAAAATTGTTTCCGAAAAGCCAATGCTCGCGAGCGGAATTTGCGTTTCGTACATCAAACGCATCATCATTTCGGGTTCAATTAAATACGGCATCACTGCAAAATCGATATGCAAGGGCGAAACACCCCAAATCATGGCGGCATCCGGAAAAGCTTGAATATATTCACTCAAATTTCGAAGCGTATGTTTCATTAAAATATCATCTCCATCAACAAAAAGCAAATACTTGCCTTTGGCTGCTGCTAAAGCTTTGTTGCGATTTGGATATTCTCCAATATTTGTTGGATTGCGCCAGCTACGAATATGCTCATTTTGATAGGATTGTATGATTTCCCAGCTGTTATCGGTAGAGCAATCATCGGCAATGATGTATTCAAAATCATCGCAACTGGAAGCCAATACGCTTTCAATGGCCTGTTGAATCCAGCGCGCTGAATTATAGGAGATGGTTACAACGGTAAAAAGTGGACCTGAATGCATGCGTTGGCGAAATTAGTTATTAAATGCTTCAATAATGGGCTTTCGGCCAGTGGTGTTAAATGCAAATTCCTTTGCAGCGATGATTATTTTTGCACGCGTGTCTGTTTGGTGTATTGCCTTTTTAATTTGAGTTGCCAGTGCATTTGCATCATCTTGTTGATACAAATATCCGGTTACATCTGCTTTAATTAATTCGGCGGTACCTCCCGTATTTGCCCCTACTACCGGCAAGCCCAACTTCATGGCTTCGATGGTTACTCTGCCAAAGGCTTCACATTTTGAACACATCAACAATAAATGATGTGCATGATAAATGGATGCGATGTCATTGGTATGTGGATGAAAATTTACATAGGTACCAATGCCCAATTCTTCAATCAAAGCCCTTAGGCGTTGATAAAAAACTTGATCTTGCGTACTGCCAACTATTGTAAGTGTTACTTTCAACCCCTCGTCGAGTAAGCACTTCAGCGCTTTCACCGCAAACAAATGCCCCTTATTTTCAATTACTTGCCCCATTAACAACAACTTCACAGGTTGATGTAACTGCCACGGAATTGCTTCCGCTTTAGGTTCAATTTCAACAGCATATCGAACTACTTCGATTGGCAAGCTAGGGTAAATATTTAGGTATTTTTTTTGTAAGTGATAAGAGTTCGTAAGCAATTTGGTGCTCGTCCATTTCATAAATTGATAACTCAGTTTACCCCATGGCAACTTGAATCCAAAGTCTTCTTGACCCATTTCATGGATATACCAAAAATGCTTTTTAAAAGTTAATGCTGCAGCCCAAGCGCCAATATTAATTACCGAGGTATTGGTAAAAATATGCGTGGGCTTTTCCTTAAGTATTATTTTAATGATTTGTGCAACTGCAAAACTGTTTCGGAGCAATCTTTTAATAAACTTTTGATTAAAAAATGGCTCTTCAATTTTTCTTACCCATGAATAATAATGTACAATTTTAGTGGGGATTCCAATTTTTGCAGCTGCCTCCAACATAGAGCCTTGAGCGGGCAACAAAAGTAAACTCTCCCATCCTTCTTGCTTTGCAATGGCCATAAATTCTAACAAACAAAAATTTGCGCCGCTTACATTGCCTTCATGTGCAATCCAAATTACTTTAGGCTTCATAGTATTCTATTTTGCGAAAACGCACGCAAGGCACCAAGGGTTTGTCGTGTAAAACTCACCTCTTTAAAAGCTAGCATATTTTTTAAAACGGTGTATAGCTTCGACAGAAATCCCGCATCACTGCGGGAAAGGTTGGATAAAAAATTCGTCCAACCGGCCTTCTTGATTTTAAAATTACAATCAGGATGGAGGGTTTTGAATTGAGGCAGTTGGTATATTTTTTCGATAATCAAGAGTTCTTCGCGATTAAATCTTTCTTGAAAATTGACGGTTTTAGATTCGGGATGCAATCGAAAATGAATGAGTAAATCATCAATTTCATTTACAACCGGATACATGCTTAGGTAGCGAATATATAAATCCCAATCAAAGCAATAATGAAATTGGGCATCAATACCACCGCATGCCTGTATGGGTTTTAAGCGCATCCAAACACCGGGTTGAACAAATTGTACACCCGGTAACCAACGCATCAATCCAACGGCACTGAGTTGCTTATTTTGAACGTATTCAGATTTTTCAGTTGAAAAATTGCGCACTTTCCCTGCTACCATTCCAACCTCCGGTCGATTAAACGCTTCGGCAATTTTAAACAGGGCACCCGGTTCAAGATAATCATCACTATTGAGCCAATTGAAGATTTCGCCGGTGCAATGTAACAGCCCCTTATTGATGGCATCCGCTTGTCCCTTATCGGGTTCCGACACCCAAAATTTTACTTGATCGGCATATTTTTTAATGATGGTAACCGACTCATCGGTACTGCCGCCATCCATGATGATATATTCTAAATTAGGATAACCTTGTTGCAAAACGCTACAAATCGTTTCTTCCAAATATTGCCCTTGATTATAAGATGGGGTTACAATAGAAATTTTGGGATAGTTCATGTATACGCGCTTATTTTAGCCGTTCTTTTTTTTGCAAAGCTGCAATGCTTCCTCAAATGCAATTTTGGGAAATACTTGCAATTTACCACCAATCGTTGCATCCAAAACCGATCTGCCGGCTGCATCATATTGATGACGCGCCAATGCATAAGAAGCTTCATTGCCTTTAATATCAGGCATATGCCATTTCATATTTTTGAAGTAATCAGGGTGGAAATGATTTTTATCTTCTCCCTTATAATCATCAATTTTATTGGCCACTACCTGATCTTGCCAATTATGATCAACACCCACCAAAAACACCCGCTTGAAACCCATAAAGTAAGCCATTTGCAGCGCTACATAAGTTACAGTATATCCTTCACAAATTGGCTGGGTAAAGTCTTTGTAAAACGACCAAGGTGCTTCAGTAAAAATATAATGAATAGCGGGATGGTTTATCAATTTCAATTTTCTAAACAAAGATGCATTGTAAGAAAGAAAGGAAGGGCATCCTAAAATATTTTGCTTAAAAATTTCATCCATCTGCTCCAAGATCACATCATCTACACAAATGTGATAATCAATTTGAACCCCAAAACTTTCTTTTAAGAGGTGGCTTTTGTTTAACCCGATGCAATAATAATCTTGCAAGGCAGCCATGTTGGTTTGTTTCAAAGATGGACCATTAGCAATAATGAAACAATCTTCACCTGCATGAATATTACGATACTTTGCTAATGCAGGTGCATAGCGATACTTCCATAAGTAGTAATCCTTTTTATAAGAAATACTAAGTATTTGGGCCATGGTTTCTTTAAAATAGGCCCAAAAAATTCCAAACGTATTCATGAATGTGCGGTCGGTTTAATGGTGCAGATTAAGCATGAACTTTAATGTAAACCGCTTCTGCAATGAGAAAGTCTTCTTCCCAATCAATGTCTACTGATTTAATTTTCGACATTTCGTAATAATACAAATTTTGCCCGATGCGATTTTTGTGTTGTGTATAGGTGATTCTTGCGGTTAAAAAAACAGCATGATTTACCTCGTAAATTAATTTTAAATCTTGCGTACGCGGCCATTTACCCTGCTCTGCGCCTGCACTTAAGAATGTTTTTTTCTCGGCATCAATCAAAAAATTTTTAATCGGCAAAACCGATACCAAAGAATCAAATCCTTCAGGTAACACTTTCAAATAGGCTTCAATAGCTAAATCGTAATCAGCACCTTCTACTAACGGCGTAGTAGCATGTCCCCATAAAATATGATTACCGGTACAAACCGCACCGGCATAAACAATTAAATCTTGTAATGGGGTTGTATCTAAACATAAATCTTCCGGTCTTTCAATAATTTTAAACCGATCATCATCGCCGGTTAATTTTTGTGCAATGGCGATACACTCTTCGTCATTAGTAGAAATCACAATTTCAGTAAGCAGTTTACTTTGCTTTAACTGCTTAATTTTTAATTCAAAAATCCCACCTTCAAAACCTGCAAATGGTTGTGTATTTTTATTAATTACCCTTTTACTCCCTTTTCGGGTTGGCAGGAAAAAAGAAACCGTATCACGCATGCTAGTCAATTATGGGTCAAATTAAATGTAAAATGGGCAAAGGCAGAAAGAATCCGCTATTTCTTTTGCTATTTTTTACGAAAATGATTCCAAGTATTTTCAAATCTTCTTAATAAACCATTTAAAATTTGAAAAAATCGGTTTTGCGGTATTACTGGAAGTACAGGATCAAAAAATAAATTGATAGCGTTTTTTTGATAAAACAAATTTAAAGCGGGTTTCAAAATATTTTCAACATAATGTTGTGCATCCCAAGATTGATTACCAAAAACTACATTTGTACCGGTTCTTCTATAGCCACCTAATGGTATTGAAAGCGCTTCTGTTTTGCCAAAACATATAACAGTACGGGTTAAATATGCTTCGCCATTATTA
>JBJOQA010000223.1:0-9165 GCA_046050225.1 Bacteroidota bacterium
TGCAGCAGCAAAATGAACCCGTTTTTTACCTACCCCTATTTTAGTACATATTAATTCATCATAGTAAGACTACCACTACTAACTATTTGAACTACAAATTAAATCAAATCGATGCCACAAATGATAGTAGCCATAAATTTTACATTAGCAAAGCAATGCTACGACAAATTTGTTCAATTGAATAATAATTGATTACGTATACAAGCAATTACGATTTGAATAAAATGGGTTGCATTGTCATTCCAAAACTAATTCTACACACACGATGCACGCAAGCCTTTTCCATTTAGAGGATCAAGCACTTATTCCACATAACCGTAACAATGATGAAAATTATCAACAGGCGCAATTGGTGATTGCACTTGCCTCTGAGCAAAGCTATTTTACACAGCAGCAAATAGAAAAACTACATGCGCATTTTTCAGCGGCTCAAATAGTTTATTCGAGTACTGCCGGAGAAATTTATCAAGAATTTATAATTGAAGATACCTTAATGGTAATTGCCCTGCGATTTGAAAAAACAAACATTGCAACTGCCTGTGTAAATATTGGAGAATTAAAAAACAGCTACAATGCGGCAAAACAATTAGCTGAATTATTACCCAAGGATGCATTAAAACATATCATGATTTTTTCAGACGGCAATCAGGTAAATGGCAGCCAACTTGTAAAAGGTTTAAATGAGGCAACTCAAGGCTTGGTAAAAATTACGGGTGGTTTAGCCGGAGATGGTGCAAGGTTTGAAAAAACACTGGTGGGATTAAACGAGTTACCAAAAGAAGGTAATATTGCTGCTATTGGCTTTTATGGCGATTCAATTCAAATAACCCATGGGGTACATGGAGGTTGGGAGCCATTTGGCCCCGAAAGAATTATCACGCACTCTACCGAAAATAAATTATTAGAAATAGACGACAAAAATGCTTTAGACCTCTATAAAAATTACTTAGGGGATGATGTAAAACATTTACCGGCTAGCGCATTATTGTATCCGCTTTCTATCTCAATGCCGGATAGTTCCTATCCATTAGTGCGAACGATTTTACGCATTAATGAAGAAGAAAAAAGTATGGTATTTGCAGGCGAATTACCGGTGGGTTCAAAAGTGCGCTTAATGAAATCAAACAGCAGCAGCATTACTACAGCAGCAGCGCTAGCGGTTCAAAGTATATTAGAAGGAGGCGCCACCTCTCCTGAATTTGTATTTGTGGTGAGTTGTATCGGCCGCAAATTAATGTTAGGTAATAGAGCAGAAGAAGAACTAGAAACCATAAATCAGAATTTTCCGGGTACCACGGTAATTGCAGGCTATTATTCCTATGGTGAAATTGCTCCTTTTCCTAATGAAAAAAACTGTCAGTTGCATAATCAAACTATCACCCTAACCTCCTTTTATGAAATATAATCGGCTGTTGAAAAAACAAATAGCGTCTTTCCTACCAGGCGAATTGCGGGAAGATCCTCGCATATTGGCATTACTCAACAAGGTGAGTGAAAGTTACAACCTATATGAAAAAAACCGACAACAGGCAGAACGAATTATTCATGTAATGGATGAAGAGTATCAAAATATCAATAATCAACTTAAGAAAAAAATATCTAGTCAACAACCACCGCACAATACAACAGGTCAACCATTAGAAATAACAGTTTCGGAAATTGAAAAAACTGAGTCGCCCAATTTACTTTCGGTATCACGTTCTATTAGTAAAGTAATTTTACAAAAACGAGATACAGAAAAATTATTACGTTCTTTAATTGACAATCTGGATATTGGTATCATTTTGATTGAACCCAATGGAAAAATCCTATTTTCAAATGACCAATTTTGCAAACTCTTTTCAATAAAAACGCCCAACAGTCAATTACAAGGAGCATCTTACCTGCCCATTATTACAGAGGTAAATAAAAAATTGCGCAAGCCAAACTGTATCCCAATTGATAGTTGCAATTTTAAACCAAATGCCCATCAACTAAAAACAGAAATTCTACAACTACGATCCAATCAAATTTTTGAATACAGCAGTATCTTTATCTCGCTATCAAGCGAAAACCACAGCAAACTCTGCATCTTTAAAGATATAACTCACAAGCAACTAGCCTATGATGCATTGCAGGCAAGCGAACAAAAAAATAAAATGATTTTGCATGGTTCGCCGGATGCCACGATTTTATTTGATGATCGTGATGCCATTACATTTTGGAATTTAAAAGCCGAACGCTTATTTGAATGGAATGAAAAACAAGTAATCGGAAAATCATTTATTGAATTACTTTTTAAAAACAAGACAGCAGTAGAAATTAAGGAAAAAATTGCCCTTGTAAAAAAAAGAAACAGCAATGTTGCGCCATTTGAGACCATGGCAAGATGTTTTTCAAACATTGAATTTCCGGCAGAAGTATCGCTTGCGCCTATAAAATTAAAAGGCAAACAATTATACTGCGCATTCATCAGAAATATTTCTGTACGAAAAAAATCGGCGGAACAATTACAATCCTTAGAACACCTGTTGCAAAGAAGTCAAGAAATTGCGCATGTAGGCAGCTGGGAAGCGAACATGATAAATAAAGAAGTTTTTTGGACCGATGAATTATTTAGAATAAACGGATTAGAACCAGGATCGGTAAAGCCCACTTTTGAAAAACTGATGGAATTAGTACATCCCGATGATCGGGAAAGCGTGAAACATCATATGGGACAAAGTATTATGAACCTTCAACCATTTAATATGTATTACCGCGTTGTTAGACCCAATGGCGAAATACGCATCAAACATGACATAGGCGAAGTAGTATTAAATGAGCAAGGCAACTTGATAAAAATGCGGGGAATAGGCCAAGATGTTACAGATTTAAAAATGGCTGAAGAAAACCTAGCCTTACAGAAAAAATTTACCGAAGAAATACTAACCATTTTACCTGCACAAATTTTTGTATTCAATCCTGAAGGAAGATATTTATTCGTTAATCCGCAAGCGGAAGTGGATACCGAAACTCGCAATACACTCATTGGCAAAAAAGATGTTGAATATTTGGATGAAACAATTGATAGCGAGAAAAAAATGATCATTCAAAACAGACTCAAGCAATTTAATCAAGCGATTATTGATGATAAAATAACAGAATGGATACAATCGAGTGAACGAGGCGGTAACATGACTTACCAATTGATGAAAATGTTTCCTTACAAAGAAGATGAGAAATTAAAATATGTAATTGGGTATGGGGTTGACATTTCGGAAAGAAAAAAAATGGAATTAGAGCTAAGTAAAACCTTACACTCTTTGCATCATTCAAATAAAGAACTAGAACAATTTGCGTATGTAATTTCGCATGATTTACAAGAGCCGTTGCGCATGGTAAAAAGTTTTTTAGAATTGCTAACAAAAAAAATAGCCAACAATTTAGGTGAAACAGAAAAGCAATATATCAACTTTGCTGTAGATGGGGCTGACAGAATGAGAAAACTAATTTTAGACTTATTGGAATACTCCCGATTAAGTACGCGTGATCATGAAACAGAGAGAGTAGATTGCAACCAAATAGTAAAAAGTGTACTCAATATTTTTGAGTTAAAAATCCAGGAAACACAAGCCATCATTCATCTTTCAACCTTGCCAACTATCAACGGAGTACGACTTAAAATTCAACAACTATTTCAAAATCTAATTGGCAATGCACTAAAATACAGAAAAGATAACCAAATTGAAATCTCCATTGGGTTTGAAGAATTAGATGACGAATGGATATTTAATATTCAAGACAACGGCATAGGTATCGACCCTAAATATTTTGAAAAGATCTTTGTTATTTTTCAGCGTTTGCATGCGCGTAATGAATATGAAGGAACAGGCATTGGCTTGTCTATTTGCAAAAAAATTGTCAACCAACATGGCGGTAAAATTTGGGTAAATTCAAAACCACAAGAAGGCGCAACTTTTTATTTCAGTATCCCAAAAAAAAATAGTTACCTATTGTAAGAAAACGATAAGTGTTGAAAAAAATTTGAACAATAGGTTATTGGTAATGGTCATGTTTTTTTTCATTGAAATGATGCCATTAAAACGGTAGCGCGAGGGTTGTATACTTCCTTAAATCATTTTATAAATATGATAGTGAAGTACTTAACATTTATTAGATACAGTTTAATCACTTTAGTAATTTACATTTTGCCCACCTACTCAATAATTTCAATTAGCAAACCAATTGTACCAAAATTGAACAAATGCAACTATTTCAAGCTTTCTTACAGTTGAAACCTTGATTTTTTTCCGTATTTTGTCTTCATACTTTGATAGCAAACAAATCAGTATTTAACTGCAGAATATTAGATGACTGTTTTCAAATTAAAAATAGGTTCAACATTGCGATAATCCCAACCCTGAAAAATCTAATCTGATTCGTAACTATTTCGATTCCCAAACAACCTAATACTGGTCATCCGGTGAAAAAAAATTAGATGGTGAAAGGTTTACTTTCAACGCTTTTATTGTTTTGCTCCTTGCTATTAAAGGCCCAAACAATTACGGGTACAGGCGGAGCAATACCAGATAACGGAACAACTGCCACCTGTTTTCCGGCAACCGTTACTGGCGTGGGTACCATCAATGGCAGTTATGGATTAGCATCAGTTTGTATCAATATATCACATACTTGGGTTGATGATTTAGAAATTAGTTTGAAGGCGCCAGATGGTACAATCATTCCACTTTCGTTGCAAAACGGTGGCTCAGGAGATAACTATACAGGCACCTGTTTTACAGGAACAGCCACTACAGCCATTACAGCCGGTACAGCTCCTTTTTCAGGAAACTATACGGCGCAAGGCAATATTGGCAATGTTAACAATGGTCAAAATGCCAATGGCACTTGGTATTTGTGTGTACAAGATGTATTCTCATCGTTCACCGGTTCGGTTACCAATTGGAATATCAGCTTTAGTAATACGCCTGTACAGCCAAGTGCGGTTCCGGTAAATGATGACCCTTGTAATGCCATTACTTTACCGGTTAATAACACCTGCTCCTACAGTAATTATAGCAATGCCGATGCTACAGGAACCTTGGGCGTAACGGCTCCGGGCTGTGCCAGTTATTCGGGCGGAGATGTTTGGTTTCAAGTAACGGTACCTGCAAACGGCATTTTAAATTTTGATTCGCAAACCGGCGTTATAACGGATGGGGGAATGGCCATTTATAGTGGTACATCCTGCAGTGCACTAACACTAATTTCTTGCAATGATGATGGAAGCGCTAATGGATCAATGCCAATGATTAATGCAACAGGCCTCACACCCGGCAGCACGATTTGGATACGTTTTTGGGAATATGGCAATAACAATAACGGCACCTTTGGTATTTGTGTAAGCTCCCCTACGCCTCCTCCTGCATTAACCAATGATGACCCATGCAATGCAATACCCATCACTCCTGCAAGTAGTTGCACTTACACAACCTACTCAAATGCAGGTGCAACAGGCACTACGGGTGTACCTGCTCCCGGTTGTGCAAGCTATTCGGGGGGAGATGTTTGGTTTCAAGTTACTGTACCGGCAGGAGGAGCCCTAACTTTTGATACAGAAACGGGTGCCATCACAGATGGTGGCATGGCCATTTACAGTGGTGCAAGCTGCAACGCCTTAACGCTGATTTCTTGCGATGATGATAACAGTAGCAATGGGTTTATGCCAATGATTGTAGCAACAGGCTTAACAGTAGGCAGTACCGTTTGGGTAAGAGTTTGGGAATATGGGAATGACAACAACGGAACATTTGGTTTGTGTGTTACAGCACCTACTCCCCCACCATCCTGCTCAGGAAATGCTGCAGCCGGTAATACCTGTGCAACAGCAACCCCTGTTTGTAATTTTAACGGTTATTGCGGTAGCACTTCATCTACCTATACAGATGATTATTGGCCTGAACTTTTTGATGCCTTTGATGCTTGCTTGGGAGGCGGAACCTCGATTGAAAATAACTCTTTCATTTCTTTTGTAGCCTCGGCTACAACCGCATCTTTTAATGTTTGGGTGAACAATAGTGCAGACGGTTTAGGAATTCAAATGATGTTTTATGAAGGTGGTTGCGGCTCCGGACCGGTAACCTGCCATGGTGGTTATAACGATGTTCTTGGCGGTCCAAACGTTGTTTCGGCAACAGGACTAACAGTAGGAAATACCTATTATTTGATGATTGATGGAGTAGCCGGCGATGTTTGTGATTATGTATTTGATGCCATATCAGGCGTAAGTGTATTAGATGTTACGCCAACTGCAGCAGCAATTTGCGCAGGTGATTCAGTTACTTTAACGGCAAGTGGCGGTAATGGCGCATTTAGCTGGAGCCCTTCAACCGGCCTCAATACAACTTCCGGTGCAACAGTAATTGCAAAACCTGCAACAACAACAGTTTATACTGTTACTTCTACCGACGCAGGACTTTGTCCTTTAGCCTTAACAGAACAAGTCACGATCACAGTTTCTGCGGCTCCGGCTGCGCCTATTGCAGCTCCGGTTGCCTATTGTTTAGGCGCACCTGCTTCTCCATTAACTGCAACCGGTACTAATTTACTTTGGTATACAACCCCAACAGGCGGCATTGGCAGTGCAACAGCACCAACGCCCGTAACCGCTACTGCAGGCACAACAACCTATTATGTTAGTCAAAGTAATGGAGGATGCGAAGGACCAAGAACAGCTGTGACGGTAACTATTAATAATGCACCATTAGCGCCCATTGTTACTAGCCCTGTAAACTATTGCCTCAATTCTCCGCCCACCTCCTTATCAGCGAGCGGCAGCAATTTACTTTGGTACACTGCTGCAACAGGAGGCACAGGCAGCAGTTCCCCTCCAACACCATCAACTGCGGCAACCGGCATCACTACCTATTACGTAAGTCAATCATCCGGAGGCTGTGAGAGTTCAAGAACGCCAATTAATGTTATAGTAAATTCGGTTCCCACTGTATATGCGCATGGAACGAATCCATCTTGTTCAAATATTTGCGATGGAACCGCAACTGTAGATGTTACCGGAGGAACAGGCAACTATTCCTACTTATGGAGCAATGGCGCTACCACCCAATCAATCACCGGTTTATGTGTTGGAACCTATACGGTTACGGTAACAGATTCGCTAGGTTGTGCTTCTACCACTACGCCCCCAACCGTTCCGGGTTGTTTTCAAATACAAAGCATTTTGGTAGATGCTTGTTCTGCCACAGAGTACGATCAGGAAATGGTATTTTTTCAGGTAGGACAATCGCCTTTAAACACCTCATCTACCACAGTTGGTTGGCCAACGGCTGCCAATAGTTGGAATGGCTATTGCAGTAATACAGCATTTATAACTTCGGTAAATGCCACTATTACCGGCGGTGGTGTAGTATTGCCATTGCCGCCAAGCGGAATTTTACCGGCCAATGCCAATGTGGTTTTAATCACCAGTACGCCTGCCAGCAGTGCGAATAGTTTTGCTAATTTAACTGATACTCTTTATGCATTATTTCAATGCCCGGGTAATACACAAGGTCATTTTGCTAATACAACCGGTGCCGCCGGCCCAAGAACTTTAACGATGGATTTTGGTGGTGGATGTACCGATACTGCCATCTACAATACAACCGGATTAATTAATGTAAATGGAACCACTGGCGGATCAGCAGCCAATAACAATGGCGCTTATGTAAATTTTTCTAACAGCGGTACTCCTACCTACTTAAATTATGGCTGTACCATACCTTATACCATTCCAACTCACCAAGTTGTATTAACGGCACCAACAGCTGTGGTGCCTAGTTTTGCGCCTATTGGTGCAATTTGTCAGGGAAGTGCCGCACCAACCTTACCACTTTCTTCGAATAACACGCCACCCATAACAGGCACTTGGTCGCCCTCTGTAAGTACCGCAACTATTGGAACCACTACCTATACCTTTACCCCCACTGCAGGTCAATGTGCCACCACTACAACCCTAACAATTACCGTTAATTCATGTACAGGTGTGTTTGGCGAATTTGCTTCTGCGGTTTATTTTACGGCTTGCAGTCAAAATACAGATTCATCAGGATTTTTTAATACTACCGGAGCGGGCGCTAACCTAATTGGCGGCAATTTCTTTCAGAATACAAATCTGGGTACGCATGTTCAAAATTCAGGCACACTAACGTTTAACGGTGCAGAAATAAAAACTTTTAAAAATCCTGCAACGGCAAATATTTGTGGCTCTAAATTATTTTATACCATTTATGCGGGTGCGCGTCCGGCTTCACCAGTTTTTTCGTCAATCAATATGCCTTTCTTTTCAAACTGCGTTGCAGGAAATTTTGCAGATTTCTATGGTGGGCCTTGTTCACCAGGCGATCAAAAATGGCAGGCGATTAATGCCGGAATAGACCTTACCAATATGGCCCCCGGGGGATACACGTTGGAGGTTTATTATCAAATTATTGGTGATAATAACTCAACAAGTTTATGTAGAGACACCACGTATGCAAATAATGGAGGAAGCAATTTTATATCAAATTTCACTATCGTTTCACCTCCAACAATTAATTATAGCAACGCAGCATTTTGCACTTCGCTAACGTTAGCTCAAAATATAACACTCAGCGGCATTATTGGCGGAACGTATTCGGCAACACCCTCCGGATTATCTATCAACTCCGGTAGCGGATCAATCACACCTTCAACAAGTACACCGGGCATTTACACTGTGAAGTATGTTTACAACGACCTACAAGGTTGTTCAGATTCAATTACAACAAACGTTACGATAAAAGCAATTAGCGCTAGTACCAGTAATATTTCAATTTGTAACACCCAATTGCCATATACATGGAATAGCAATATTTATAATGTGGCAGGTATTTATACCGATACACTGGTGAATGCTGCAGGCTGTGATTCAATTGCAACATTAAACCTTACAGTCAAAGCAAATTCTACCAGCACAACAAATGTTGCTATTTGTCCAACGGAACTACCGTATGCTTGGAATAGCAATTCCTATAACGCAGCTGGTTCTTACAATGTAACATTAGTTAATACCGCAGGCTGTGATTCAATTGCAACATTAAACCTTACAGTCAAAGCAAATTCTTCTAGCACAACAAACGTTGCTGTTTGTCCTGCCCAGTTGCCGTATTCATGGAATAGCAATTCTTA
>JBJOQA010000224.1:0-4310 GCA_046050225.1 Bacteroidota bacterium
TATAAAAAAGGGATGGCCATTATGCCCATCTGTTTTGGCATTTCTTTTACCAACACCATGATGAATCAGGCGCGCGCCTTAGTTCATGTTTATACAGATGGTTCAATTGTGGTAAGTACAGGTGCAGTAGAAATGGGGCAGGGGGTAAATACCAAAATGATTCAGGTTGCGCAAGGCATTTTTTCTGTAAATCCGCAACGAATAAAATTAAATAGCACCAATACTTATCGCATCGCCAATACGTCGCCAACGGCTGCAAGTGCTACCGCCGACCTAAATGGCAAGGCTACGCAAATTGCTTGCAATGCTATTTTGAATAGATTGAAAGAGATGCTGGCCGGCGAATTAAATGCTCCCATTGAATCGATTAGTATTCGAAACGAATGGGTATTTGTTGGAGAGGAGAAAACAAATTGGGATTGGAATAAGGTAGCACTAACGGCCTATGCTAAACGAGTATCACTTTCCGAACACGGCCACTATGCCACGCCCGACATTCATTTTGATAAATCAAAAGAAAAGGGCCATCCCTTTGCTTATCATGTATACGGTACATCCGTAACACAGGTTACGATTGACTGTTTGCGAGGTACCTACGAAATTGATTTTGTAAAATTGGTACACGATTTTGGTAATAGTATGAATCCATTAATCGATCGCGGCCAAATTGAAGGCGGTTTAGTGCAAGGAATTGGTTGGATGACCTTAGAAGAGATTGTTTATGATGCCAATGGTAAATTGCGTTCTAATGCTTTATCAACCTATAAAGTGCCGGATATTTACAGTGTTCCTAAGGTAATTGATGTAGCATTTTTATCAACTGAAAAAGACAATCTAGCCATCTTGCGTTCAAAAGCTGTAGGCGAACCGCCGTTGATGTATGGCATTGGCACCTATTTCGCTTTGCAAGATGCGATTCGGCATTTCAATCCAAATGCTAAACCTGCTTTTGATGCGCCCATGACGCCCGAAAAAGTTTTAATGAATTTATACGCTTAATCTAGTTAACGAATATTGTTACATGCTACATCCTTCCTTTCATTTTTGGCAGTTTATTGCTAGGCAAATGCAACAGGAAATAAAAGTGGCATTACTGTATGTTTTAGAAAGCAAGGGGAGTAGTCCGGGCCGACAAGGCTTTGCCATGGCGGTTACCGCAACGCAAATGATGGGTTCTTTAGGCGGCGGCATTATGGAGCATAAATTAGTAGAAATGGCAAAGGATAAACTGGCTGCTACTGCTGATTTTGCAACAACACTGCGCCAAATTCATAATAAGTCTGTTGCAACTAACCAAAGTGGAATGATTTGTTCGGGTGAGCAAACGATTTTTCTAACCATTTTGAAAGAACCGGATTTGGCCTCTATTTTAAATATGTTAGTTGCGCTGGAAAATAATCAAAACGGACGATTGATTATAAATTCGGCCGGACTTCAATTTGATAATCAAATTCCACCACAAAATTTTTCATTAACAAAGTCGGAAGATTTCTTTCAATTAATTGAAAAAATCGGGTATAAAAATCAATTAACAATAATTGGTGGCGGGCATTGTGCTTTGGCACTATCCAAATTGATGCATAGCATGGATTTTTATATTCGGGTGTATGATAATCGTCCAAACTTAAATACCCTGCAGGCCAATTCATTTGCGCATGAACAAATTGTAGTGGAAGATTATGCTACTATTGAAAAACTAATCATAAAAACCTCCTCGCATTATGTGGTGATTATGACTTTTGGCTACCGAACCGATGATTTGGTGTTACGTTCCTTGCAAAACAGGCAAGATTTTCACTTTTTAGGGGTTTTAGGCAGTAAGAATAAAATAGAAAAAATGATGAATGACTACGCTGCTGAAGGGATTGACCCACAATTTTTGGCAAAAATTCAGGCTCCGATTGGGTTGCCTATCTTTAGTCAGTCGCCCGAAGAAATTGCGATCAGTATTGCCGCGCAAATCATACAAATAAAAAATCAACCTTCATTTTAGGGCGTTTTGGGCAGTCTTTTTAAAATTTTTCACATTTTTTTACGTTTAATGCGCACGGTTTTTGCTTTTTTTTTGACCTCGGTTAAACTAAGTACATCACTTACGGTCATAAACGGGCAGTAAAAATTAATCATTCAACTTAACAACAACTTTATGAAAAAGCAATTTCGTTTATTAGGTGTCGCCATTTTGGCCTTAGGTTTATTCTTCTCTTCTTGTAAAAAAGATTCTTCCGGAACCAACGAAGCCGAAGAGTTTAAAGTTCAATCCGATGATCAATCTAGATTTAGCAATGAAACCGATGAAGTTACCACTGATGCCGTAACCGCAGTTGAAAATATGGGTGGCTCTTATAACGGTGAAACACCATTAAGCCCATTGTTACCTTCAATTTGCAACACTACCGTAACTATTGACACGGTAAGTGTACCTCGCAAAATTACCATCACCTACAATGGATTAAATTGTGCCGGCACTCGTATTCGTACCGGTAATGTAGTTATCAGTTTCGCGCCGGGCTTCAGATGGAATCAACCTAATGCACAATATAGTGTTGCTTACCAAAATTTGAAAATTACGCGTGTATTGGATAACAAAAGCATTACGATTAACGGTGAAAAAACCATCAAAAATGTTACCGGCGGTCGTTTACGTAATTTAGCTACCAGCGGAACCAGTGTGGTACACGAAATCACCAGCAGCGGCATGAGTATTACATTTGACAACGGAACCGTTCGTAGCTGGCAATTAGCACGTCGTAGAACTTTCTCTTATAACAACGGTATTGTAACTACTGTAGAAGGCATTGCTCCACAAGGTGGCGGTGTAGCAGAATGGGGTACAACTCGTTTTGGTGCAGAATTTACCAATTCAATTACACAACCTTTAGTTTTCAAACAAAGTTGCAATTTCAGATTAGTATCAGGCCAAACTACACATGTTAGAGGCGGCCGTTCATCTGTAGTTACATTTGGTTTGGATGCAAGTGGTAATCCAATTACAGATTGTCCATCAGGACCGTTCTATTACAAACTCGTTTATACCGGTTTAAATGGTAATAGCATTACGGTAATTGCTCCTTATTAATTGAGTTTTAATTTCAATACGAATAAGGGCCGTCAAATATTTGACGGCCCTTATTTATTCATCCATTGTTTGTATTAAATGGTAATTTGTTCTAATGATGTTAAATAGGATGGATCAAAGCTAGCTCCAAGTCCAATTTGTTCAGGTAAATGAATGCGGCCATTTTCGTGATAACTAATGCCTCCAATTACGGGATCAGCTTCAAACATCAAGCAAGTATCAAAATCAAAATATTTTATTTGATCGCTGCACATCGCAAAATGCGTAGCTGCCGTAAAGGCTAAACGTGATTCTAAGAAACCGCCTAATTGAATTACAATATGATGTTGCTCTGCTATGCGCAACATTTTTTCTGCCGTAAATAAACCGCCCGATTTTCCTAATTTGATGTTGAAAAGATTGCAAGCTTTTAATTGAATTAATCTTTCGGCATCATGGTCATCGCAGCAACTTTCATCGGCCATGATTGGAATTGGACTAGCTTCCTTGATTTTTGCCAGTTCCATAAATTGCCAACGGGGGATAGGCTCTTCGCAATGTTGGATATTTAATTCGGCAACTGCATGCAAAACCTGAAGGGCAGAATCTGGCGTCCAACCTTGGTTGGCATCAATACGTAAAGGTATTTCATGGCCAATTTTTTCGCGGATGGCCTGCAAACGAACGATATCCAAACTGGGTTCCACACCTAACTTTACTTTAATTACCGTAAAACCTTCGTCTTTAATCCAAGCCGCATCAGTAGCCATTTTTTCAGGCGAATCGATACTAACCGTATAGTCGGTTTGAATTAATTTATTATTGGTGCCTCCTAAAAATGCATATAAGGGGAGTTGGGCATATTGTGCCGCAATATCATATAGCGCCATATCAAAGCCACTCTTGATACTGTAATTGGCATAAATTGCTTGCTGCATTCTTAAAGTACAAGCCTCAATATCCAACGCATTCATGTCCTTTAATGACGCTGCTAACAAAGGTGCCACCGCATAGCAAGATTCCATGGTTTCGCCATTGATGGTGGCAAAAGGACTGCATTCGCCTGTACCGGAAATACCTTCTTTGGTTTTGATAATTACAACAATATTTCGGGCATGTGTTAAAATACCCAGTGAAATTTTAAAAGGCGCTTTCAGCGGAATATTCGACTGATAAATGCTAATTGATTCAATTAAAAGGGAAGTAGCGGGCATATGCTTCGAGTTGAAGGGCAAATTAAGCGTATTGCGGC
>JBJOQA010000225.1:0-13656 GCA_046050225.1 Bacteroidota bacterium
CGTAGAAATAAGCCTCTACACCTGCACGGCGATGTTCTTCTGTAATGCCTAATGCTAACACACGCACATAATCCACTTTCTTTAAACCAAATAACAGTTTAAAAATGCCAAAGGGGAACAAACGTCCACGCTTAATTGTTTTTAAAACTTGGTTAATATCCGGAATAGCTAATGCAAAGCCAATTACCTCGCCATTTTTCTCTGCTAATGAGCAAAAATCTTTATCCAAAATCATCTTTAAATCCTTGGCTAAGTATTTAAATTCGGCATCTGTCATAGGCACAAAACCGGTATTTTTTGCCCAAGCGGCATTATATACTTTTAGAATTTTTTCTACCTCATTCTTAAAATCCTTCAAATTAATCGGCCTCACTGTAATGCCTCTTGCCTCAAAACGTTTTTGTAATACTTCTTTTAATTGAATCGATCTTTTATCAACTGAAGAAGTTTTTAAATCGTAAGCGAGTAAATCAATATCCTTCTTTAGACCTACTGCTTCAAGTAAAGGCAGATAATAAGGTTTATTATAGGTCATCATTGCAACCGGAGGCAAATCAAAACCTTCAATCAATAATCCCACCGGATCATTGGTAGAAGGATTAACCGGTCCAATCATGGTATTAGCTCCTTTCTCCCGCAACCAGTTTTCAGCTGCATTAACCAACTCTTTGGCAACCGCTACCTCATTGATGGCATCAAAAAAACCAAAAAAGCCATCTTGCTTATTGTTAAACGCATTGTGATTGGTATTGAAAATCGCAGCGATTCTACCCACAATTTTATTATCCCGATAGGCCAAAAAAGGTTGAACTTTTGAATGGTCATGAAACGGATGCTTTCCGGGAGTTAGCAAATCGCGCTGCGCGATATGTAATTCCGGAACATAATTATTGTCATCCGCATATAAATCATGCGGAAAATCAATAAAATCAGCCAACTGGCGCTTCGATGCAACCGGGATTATTTGTATCATGCGTGTTGGGTTGATTTTGATTTCATGGGCACTTGCAATAGCGCAGCCACTTTTTTAATTTTTTCAACCGCATATTCAATTTGACTAAATGAATGCGTTGCCATTAATGAAAAGCGAATTAATGAAGCATCACTGCTTACTGCAGGTGATACCACCGGATTTACAAAAACGCCTTCGTCTAAAAGCATTTTTGCCATTTTAAATGTCTTCTCATTATCTCTTACGAAGATTGGAATGATAGGTGATTCAGTTAAACCAATATCAAAACCGGCTTCATGCAATAAATTCAAACAATGATTGGTATTAGACCATAATTTTTCAATTAATTGCGGTTCTTCTTTCATCACATTTAATGCTGCCAAAGCACTTGCAGCTGCTCCCGGTGCTATGGAAGCACTAAACATTAAGGAACGCGCATGGTGTTTTAAGTATTCAATAACCGGTTTATCAGCAGCAATAAAACCACCAATAGAGGCTAATGATTTACTAAAAGTGCCCATAATCAAATCTACCTTATCGGTATTATTAAAATGAGCTGCAGTACCTTGACCGTATTTGCCTAAAACGCCCAATGAGTGAGCATCATCCACAAAAACGGCTGCATTGTATTTTTCGGCCAACACGGTGATTTCATCTAGCTTAGAGATATCTCCCTCCATACTAAAAATACCGTCGGTGGCAATAATTTTAAATGAATCATAAGGAACAGAAGCCAACAACCTTTCTAAATCGGCCATGTTGGAATGGGCATATTTGTACATTTTTGCAAATGATAAACGCGCACCGTCAATAATACAAGCGTGGTTCAATTCATCCGAAAAAATATAGTCTCTTCTTCCGCCTAAAGCAGAAATTACGCCTAAGTTTACTTGATAGCCCGTGCTAAATACCAAGGCAGCTTCTTTCCCCACAAACTCGGCTAATGTTGCTTCTAATTGAATATGTAAATCTAAAGTACCGTTCAAAAATCTTGAACCCGCGCAACCACTACCGTATTTATCAATTGCTGCTTTTGCCGCTTCCTTTACTTTAGGATGGTTGGTTAAACCCAGGTAACTGTTCGAACCAAACATTAAAATGCGTTTACCATTAATAATAACTTCTGTATCTTGATCAGATTCTAATGGTCTAAAAAAAGGATAAATATCAGCTGCTTTCAGCTGATCCACTGTTTTAAATGCCAGTGCTTTCTCAATTAAGGTTTTGTTACTCATATTTATTTAATGTTCCTTAGCAATTAATTTGGATAGCAATCAGTTATTGTTTCAGATAAGATCTTTCTGTCTTAACTTTTACACTTCGTTGGATTTTGGTTAATACACACATACAGGTTTCTAATGATTTCATATCGAAACCCTCTTTAATCAGCACATCGTACTTCATAAACATATTCAATACCTTTTTCACGATTTCATTTCCCTTTTCGGTAATTGAAATTACGTTTTTGCGCCTGTCACCGGCAACAGGGCTACGTTTTACTAATCCCTTTTCTTCTAAGATATCAACAGATCGAAGAATTGCTGATTTGGTTTTATCCATCATTTCAGCAATATCTTGCTGAATCATTTCTTTATTCTCATTCCGGGCGATATAATACAAGATCGCCATTTGTTCAAAAGTAATTTCTTCGGTATATTCAGAGAATATGCCGTTAATTGCTTTAATCAAAAGTTTTCCGGTATGAATAATGGTAAAACCTAACGTCTCGGGCATCTCTTTGCACTCCATAAATAAAATAGTTTAATAGTCAACTGTTGCAAAGGTAACAGTTGATGAAGATACAGTACAAATATTTTTTTAAACGGGGCATACACATATAGATAATATGTTATTTAAACATATTGATCTCATCGCAATGGTCACATTATGTTTAAGCTATTGAGGTTCAGCTAAATGCTGATTAATCAATTTGCAAAATTCGTTTATTAGTTTTTGTTTTATAAGTGATATTTGTCACTTTTCTTAAAGAGATTTCGAAATAAATTGCAATTTTTTTAACACTATTATTCAACTACACTTTGGAAAATCAAACATTTGATCCTGCGTTTTGGAGTTCAAAATATCTTAATTCAGAAACACAATGGGATTTGGGTGCCGTTTCACCTGCCTTAAAAATTTACATAGATCAGTTAACCGATAAGCATGTTTCTATTCTTATACCAGGTTGTGGCAATGCTTATGAAGCAAAGTATTTATTGGAAAAAGGGTTTAGCAACATTACAGTAATAGATATAGCTCCTGAGCCCATCGCCCAATTAAAATTAGCAATAAAAGACTCAACTAGGCTAAACTTGATTTGTGGTGATTTCTTTGAATTTCAAGGGCAATTTGATTTGATTTTAGAACAAACCTTTTTTTGTGCCCTACCCCCAACAGCTAGAAAAGCCTATGCAATAAAAATGCATCAATTATTAAAGGAAGGTGGAAAATTGGTTGGTCTATTATTTAATAGGAATTTTGAACAAACCACCCCCCCGTTTGGTGGCAACCTAACCGAATATCAACGATTATTTACCCCACTGTTTAGTACTGTAATACTTACGCCTTGTACAGATTCTCATCCAAAACGACAAGGTACTGAGTTATTTATGCAATGCAGCAAATAACTATAATTTTAATTGACATAAACTAATTATACAAATGATATTCAATAAATTAAATAAATCAATAGTAGTTTCAATTTTACTATTGTTTATTATCGTACCTACCCAATTACGAGCGCAAAACTCTAGTGAAAGGTTTAGATTAACCGTTAAACCTGTAAATTATCCTGAGCTTAAAGGCCTACAATCCTACATTTATGCACAATGGGGCGACGAAGTTCTTATATTAGGCGGAAGGCTGGATGGATTGCATCGTCGACAACCCTTTGCTAGTTTTGATGCGGATTTTAATAATCGTAACATTTGGCTCATCAACCTCCATACAAAAAAAACCATTTCTCAACCCATTAACACCCTATCTACTGCACTGCAAGAGCAATTAGAAAGCAGTAATATGCAATGTTATCAAAAAGACAGTTTACTAATCGTAACCGGAGGCTACGGTTATAGCAAAACGAAAGATGAACATGTAACTTACCCTTATCTTACCATTATTCAAATACCACAACTTATTCAGGCGATTCATCAAAAGCAAAATATTAATGCCTGTTTTAGCCAAATAAAGGATGAAAGAATGGCCATTACCGGTGGCAGGATGCATTTATTAGAGGATTCGGTTTTTTATTTGGTAGGTGGTCATCGATTCGACGGAAGCTACAACCCTATGGGGCCGGATCATGGTCCGGGATTTACGCAACAATATAGCAATAGCATACGCAGATTTACTTTACAGCAAATACAAGCGCAATATCTAATTCAAATGAAATCCATTTGGTATGATTCATTGAACCTGCACCGTAGAGATATGAACGTGTTACCTTTTATTGATTCTTTTGGCGCAACTGCACTTACCTTATTTTCAGGTGTATTTCAATATGATGCAGATATCCCCTATCACACTTTGGTGGATATTCGACCTTCAGGTTACCATTTAATTAAGGGTTTTGAACAACGCTATAATCAGTATCAAACAGCTTCCTTCACCTTATTTGATAGTTCAACATACAGTAACTACAGTGTGTTTTTCGGCGGCATCGGTCATTACTATATGCAAAACAAAAAATTGATAAAAGACAATGATGTGCCATTTACCAAACATATCAGCGTGGTGCAGCGTAATAAAGACGGACGCTTAAAGGAGTATTTATTGCCTAATGAAATGCCCGGATATTTGGGCGCTTCCGCAGAATTTTTACCTGCTAATCTTTCATTGCTGCACACTTCAGGAGTTTTGATGTTAAACAGAATAACCGATTTTAATCAACCAATTGGTTATATCATTGGCGGAATTCAAAGCACTAAAAGAAATATCTTTTGGGATAATGAAGGCGAATTAAGCAAAGCTTCTCCGGTAATCTTTGAAGTATTTTTATCTATGTCTAGAAAATAACTCGGCCATCCCAAAATTCTATATCAAAAGAACATAATTAACCGATATTGCGCAGCCTGAGAATAGTTACTATGTCCGCCTAGTACAGACGCTGCCACGCGCAGATATGTTGAATTTAGCTACGGTGACTAGAGATAAGGGTCTGCCGGGAACCACTGCTGAGTAATAAACAAATGCCCGGAAATAACTCGTCCGCCCGGGTTGCGAAAATATTTTTGTTGGGCGTTCGTTCTTTTGAGCTCCAAATCATCGTTTAAAACTTTATAAACTTGATTGAATAAGTTTTATAGTTATTGTCCTGTATATTTAAAAAGTATAACCCGTTTGGAAACATAGAAACATCAATTTTATTATTGTCTATTTTTCTATACTTGAACGTTTGACCTGAATGATTTACTATTGTCGCTTTTTTAATAACTAGCGGTATGTTGATTTGTATAAAGTTTGAGGAAGGATTAGGATATATACGTACTTCTTCAATATTACAGCTACTTTTCAACGCTATAACTTTTGAATAAGTATATTCTCCATCACGATCTACCTGTTTTAAACGATAATAATATGTTTTGTTGTTTATAATACTTTCGTCTGTAAAAGAATAACTAAGTATTGAACCCTGGCTTAAATGTTGTGTCACTTGACCAACTTGATTAAACTGAACTCCATCATCACTTCTTTCTATAATGATGTGGCTTGTGTTGATTTCATTTTGTGTTTTCCACGTCAAAGTTGCCTTATTTCCTTTAATTGTACCAGTAAAATCAAGCAATTCAAGTGGTAATGTAGTTAGTGCCCATAATGAACCACTTGTGTTATACTTTATTACAAAACAATCATTGTTTCCAATGCTTGATAAAAATAATGCAGTAGTTCCTAATGGGTTTACATTGGCATCAGTTCCATAAAGTTGTCCTGTAATAATTGGATTGCTTTCTTGGTCAATAGAAAGTCCCGCTACAATGTTGTTGGCTGTCGCTCCTGTGCCGCCAAAATTTAAAGCCCATAAACAAGAGGATAAATCATTAGTATATTTAGCTAAAAAATTATCAGCTGTTGGCGAATTTGCAGTACGGCTGATAGTTCCAAATGTTGCTGTTCCATTCATCCAACCTGCAATGTAAACATTGTTAGCGTTGTCAAATTCTACTCTATGTCCGCCATCACCTGCACCACTATTCATACCTTTTGCAAATCTTAAATTTCCATTTGCATCATAACTTGTAATATATAAAGCTGAATTGACAACATTTGTAGTTCCACCATTTGGATCAAAGTTTACGGTATTTGTCCCTGATAATCTTCCTGTAAAATAAGGGTTACCGTTATTATCACAACGTAAAGCTCCGGGTGAAACTAAATCTTGTGCTGCGCTTCCTATTCTTTTTACCCATGTTAAATTACCATTAGCTACATTGTATTTTGCAATGAAAATATCATTTTGGCCTGCACTACTCAAAATTGTTGAAGTGCCAAGCGGATTAAAATTTACATTTGTCCCTCTAAAATTGCCTGCTACATATAAATTACCTAACGCATCAATATCACAAGTTGCATAAGTTTCATTAAAAACACTATTCCCTTTTACATCTAGAATTACAACCCATTGTGCAATTCCATTTGTGTTGTATTTTACAATAAATAAACCTGCTGTTGCATCAGGCAAAGAATAATTCATTGCAGTGCCAAGTGGATTAAAATTCATCGTTCCGTGAAAACCTCCCACAACATAACTATTTCCTACATTATCCGTTGCAATATCCCATGCTCTTTCCTGTGTTTCTTGCCCAATGTTCCCTAGGCCCAAAGCCCATTGGTACACTCCATTGCTATCGTATTTTGCAACAAAAATATCTTCATTACCTTGTGTTGAAATTGTGCCACCACCTGCTGGATTAAAATTTGCATTTTGAGAGCCTGTCAGAGTCGTGCTACCAAAATAGCCTGTAACATAAATATTGTTATTGATATCAGTTCCTATTCCGTGTGGCGCTTCGCTTGTTGTAGTTCCACCCATATGATTTGCCCAAACTAATTGCCCTTGTGCATTGTATTTTGTCAAAGCCATTTGAGTTGTTGCGCCAGGTGCGGTTAGATTTGTTGTTCCAAATGGATTTACGTTGATAGTATTTTGAAAAAGAGAACCATTAATGTAGTTATTAGACCCATCAATGGCACTTGCTTTTCCATATTCCAAACCTGCACTGCTGTAAAGCATTGCTATGTTGTTTTGTGCATTTGCTTCTATTGATAATGAAAAAATAATAAGAGTAAATATTTTGTACATATTTTTAGAAATTAAGTTTCAAATTTGAAACTTAATTTCTAAATTGCCAATTACTTACTAAAAGTGAAGTATTGTATCAAAAAGTAAATATTTGAGTATATAAAGGGTTTAAAGTAAAAAAATAAATGAAAAAAGTAGAAGTTTCTTGTCCATTAACAGCCACAATGAATGTAATTGGTGGTAAATGGAAGACAGTATTACTTTGGTATTTGAGGGAAAGGCCTTTGCGTTTTGGCGAATTACATAAATTAATGCCTAGATGTTCATTAAAAATTTTCAATTCTGATTTAAAGGATTTAGAGAAGGATGGCATTGTTAAAAGAGAAGTGTTTGCAGAAGTTCCACCAAAAGTAGAGTATTCTTTAACAGATTATGGAAGGTCACTTTTGCCAGTTATTATTACTTTAAGAGAATGGGGGGTAAAAAGGTTAATAGAACATCCTGAATTAATGGAAAGCAATGATGAACTAAAATATTTTATGCAAGTCATTACTTCAACCGAGGATTTGTCATTTTTAGATAAGTTCAAGGTTTAGTATTGATTTCTTTTAAAATGACGCCCAACTTTTAAATTACTTTTTATATTTCTTTAAGAATAAATACAGGGGGTGGAAATTAAAAAGAAGCACGTACTTTTAAATATTAAACTGTTTTTTTAAAAGTCTTACTATGCAATTAAACGCACTCGCTTTAGTTTTTGAACCTGAACTTATTGAAGAAATTAAAGAGTTTGGTGAATTTCAACAATTTTCGGAAGGGGATTTAATTATAGATTATGGTAAGTACATTCGCATGATGCCGATTGTATTAAAAGGCACTGTTAAGGTTTGCCGATTGGATGAACAATCTAGAGAAATTCTTTTGTATTACCTATCCGGAAATGAAAGCTGTTCGATGGCTTACAGTTGTTGTGTAGAGGCCAAAAAGAGCGAAGTAAAAGCTGTTGCAGAGGAAGATGTAGAACTGGTGGCTATTCCGCTACATAAATTAGATGAGTGGCTTTGCAAGTATGCAAGTTGGAAAAACTACATTATGCGCAGCTTTAATGATCGATTTATTGAATTATTAAAATCAATTGAAAGTATTGCTTTTAAAAAATTAGATGAACGCCTGGTTCATTATCTAAAGGAAAAGAAAAGAATTTCGGGTTCAAGTGTGGTAAAAGTTTCGCATTTTCAAATTGCAGAGGAGCTAGCCACCTCTCGGGTGGTAATTTCTCGTTTATTAAAACAATTAGAAAATGATAAAAAAATCTTGTTGTACAGAAACGAGATAAAATTATTGGCCGGTTTTTAGGGCGATTTTCAACAAAGTACATATAAAAACTACCTTTTATTGATAAAATTATTCCAGTAATTAGTTAAACTGCAGGTTGATTTACAAGTTTGGGCAATTTTTAAGGCTTTTATTCGTTACCCATTTTAAGCCATAAAAACTAACCATGCAACAATTCCCTTACTCAAACAAAAAGGTACTTATTACTGCAGGAGCCACCTGCGAATCTATCGACTTACACAGTTATATCAGTAGCAAGAATAATGGGATGTTGGCCTATTCTTTAGCCAATTTTTTGGTACATCAAGGTGCTCAAGTAATAATGGTTTCTGCTCCAGTACGTATTGATTTACAACACCCTCGATTAACCATATATCAAGTACAGTCGGCTTTAGAAATGGACGCTGTTTGTTGTAAATATTTCGATCAAGTTGACATGGTAATATTTGGCGCTGATATTCCAAAGTATCGTCCCGAACGTGTTGCACCAACTAAGAAAAATGCCGAGAATGCGATGTATCTCAAAATGGTACCTAATATTGATATTGCCTATGAATTTGGAAGGGTAAAATCAGCCTATCAATTATCGGTGGGTTTTGCCTACGATCATGAAAATGCAGCAGATCCAATTCAAAAAATGGAAAAAAAGCATTTTGATCTAATTATTACTTTACCAGAAATGGAAACAACAGGATTTAATCTGAACGAACAAGCTCCTTTTGGCGTAATTGAAAAGGACTATACCACACACATATACCAAGCGATGTCTTATACCGAAGCAGCAAAAAAGATTAGTTTTGCTATTCAGCATCAGGCACATCAAAATGAGGCCCTACAATTTAAGACTGGCCATCTAAACAGTAAATCAAAATGTGCTTAACATTAATTTATATAATTAAAATCCTGTTAGCTTTCGTTAACAGGATTTTGTATTTTTAGCTATCCCATTTTTAATATTACCAATATGTCTTCTACTGCTGCGAACTATCGCTTTTATGAACAAGGAAGTTTACCCTTTATAGAAATACAAAATCAACTTAGTAAAACAGTTATTTCTTTATATGGCGGACAAGTAATGAATTTTCATCCGCATCATACGGGTGAGGATTTACTTTGGACAAGTGAAAAAACAGCCTATCAAACGAATAAGGCCATTCGTGGGGGCATTCCAATTTGTTTTCCTTGGTTTGGGCCGCATGCAACTGATCCAACAAAAGCACAACATGGATTTGCGCGCTTATCGACATGGAAATTATTACAAATTGAACAATTGGTTGGCGGCGAAACTTTGGCTATTTTACAACTGCAAGATTCGCCTGAGACCCGCACCATATGGCCATTTTCATTTACTGCCACTTTAAAAATCAAGGCCGGCAAGGCCTTAACGGTTGAACTCATCATTCGTAATGATGACAAAGTTGCATTTGATTATGGCGATGCCTTGCATACCTATTTACACATTGGGGATATTCAAAAAGTTGAATTATTAGGATTACATCATGCAAAATATTACAGTGCATTTGGTACCGAATTAATGGAGCAAGAAAATGAGGTAATGCAATTCCAAGATGAGGTGAACCGACGCTATGTGCAACATACCGGCCTTTGCCATTTAATTGACCCCGTATTGCAAAGAAAGATAACCATTGATAAATCGGGGAGCAAAGTGACGGTCGTTTGGAATCCGGGCGAAAAAGTTACCCAAACCATTGGCGATATGACACCACATGGCTTTCAAACCTTTGCTTGTGTTGAGGCTGTAAATGCTTATCCGGGTATTGATATCATTACCTTACAACCCGGTGAAGAACATTGTTTAAGCACAACCATCGCTGTTAGCTAATTAAAGACAACTTCATAACGGCGTTTATTGGTTACGGTTTCTAATTACCAAAATAGTACACTGGATTCTATAAAAAATGTCGATATGAAACATATCGACATTTTAATTTTTTGAAATCTATTACCAACTACCGCTACTTCCGCCGCCGCCGGAACTACCTCCGCCGAATCCACCAAATCCTCCGCCATCGAAGCCGCCACCGCCGCCAAATCCACCACCGGAACCTCCACCAAATCCCCCTCCCGGCCAAAATACAGGACCAAAGCCCCTTCTGCTCATAAAGGTACCTCCTCCTCCTCTACCATTGCCGATGCCGGAAAGTACTAAAATGATAATAATTATTACAAAAACGGCTATTCCGCCCGACATCTTCTTTTTCTTTCGTTGATTATAACCATCCGGGGCAACATATTCACCACGTGAGGCTTTAATAATAGCATCTATTCCACCGTTAATTCCGCCGTAAAAATCTTTCCCTTTAAAATTAGGGGTGATAATATTGCGGATGATACGATTACAAACTACATCCGGCAAAGCGCCTTCCATACCGTAACCGGTAGTTATATTTACTTTACGATCATTAACAGCAATTAGCAATAAAACACCGTTGTTTTTTTGTTTTCCCCCAATACCCCAAGCACGTAATAAGTCAACCCCATATTGCGCAATCGCATAATCGCCAATAGTGGGTACGAGTACTACAGCAATTTGGGTAGAAGTAGAATCATCAAATGCTACTAATTTGCGCTCCAACGTTAGCTGCTGTTCATCCGTTAAAGTGCCGGTATAATCATTCACCAACTTTTTGGGAGGCGTTTGCTTTAAAAAAGCAGCTGCATCAAAGCTCGACTGACTAAACAGGTTAAGTGTCAGCAAGCAATTGAACAATATGGTGAATAAAAGATACTTTTTCATGAATATTATTTGTTGGGATACCGATATAGCTTGTTCTTAAACCCCAAACACGATATCATCCGGCAACTCGTTTTTGTCGGTGGTAGGTTGATAAGGAAATTCTTTTTGCAGGGTAGCACCAATCTGCAATACGCAAGTTTCAATGCCTTTCGCTAAATCATGTTTTGAAAAATAAGCAATCATTTGTTGAACGGCTGCATCCCAATAGGCAGTACCTACGCGTTGATGTATGCCTTCGTCTCCAAATAGGGCTACCTCTCGGTGATCGACGGCGATATACAATAGCACGGCATTTCGCTCTTGAGTTTCAAACATTTTCAGTTGCGCAAATATTTCCCTGGCGCGATCTAACGTATTTACATAGGTATTTTTGCTTTCTACAAAAACGCGTATTTCGCCGCTGGTAAGCCTTTCCGAATTTTGAATGGCAGCCACAATCATGGCATTTTCTTCGGGCGTAAAAAACTTACGCGGCTTTCTTTTAAAGAATGAAAATATACCCACTAGATATCGCTTGATTAATTATCAAAATTGATTTTTGCATCTTTAGCCCCTTCATCTGCTTTGTAATTTTTCTTAGGCGTATATCCTAAAATTGATGCAATGATGTTATTGGGGAACTTCACCAATTTGGTGTTATAGTTGGTAACGCCTGCATTCCAATCGCGTAATGCAACGGTTACTCTATTTTCAGTACCTTCTACCGATGCTTGTAAATCGCGGAATAGTTCAGTTGCTTTTAAAGTTGGATAAGCCTCTACGTTGATATTCAGCATTGCTTTACCAATTTGAGAATATTGTTTGTCGGCTTTAGCCAATGCTTCCGGATTATTTTGATCCGGCGTAATGTTTGGAATTCCGGCACGCATTTGAACAATTTTCAATAAGGTAGTATCCTCATTTTTGGCTGCTGCTTTTACGGTATTTACTAAGTTTTCATACAGTTTTGCTTTTCTTTGATATTGGGTTTCTACCTCGCCCCAAAGACCGTCGATGCCGGTTTGAGCGGTAGCCATACCATTACGGGCAGCAATAGCCCAAAGAAGAATAACACCTACAACTGCGAGAATAATAATCGTTGAACGTTTCATATTTGTTTTGTTTTCGTGATGTAAAATTGATCTTTTAAAATTGAATTGTTACAAAAAAAATGCAATCGGCTGCGAAACCTTATCAGTGGTAATTCGTAACCAATTGCATTCTTTGTACAAATGAATGTCCAAATTTAAAAGTATGTAATAATGTCAGTTTACTTAATAGCGGCAATACCCGGTAAAACTTTACCTTCAAAATATTCCAACATAGCGCCACCACCGGTGCTTACATAACTAACCTGATCAGCCAAATTAAACTGATTAACGGCTGCAACACTGTCGCCACCACCTACTAAACTAAAGGCTCCGTTTTTGGTAGAAGCAGCAACTGCTAATGCTACAGCTTTGGTACCTGCTTGAAATTTTTCCATTTCAAACACGCCCATAGGGCCGTTCCATAAAATGGTTTTACTTTTTGCGAGTACTTCTGAGAAAATACCAATGGCTTTGGGTCCGATATCTAACCCCATCCATCCATCCGGAATGGCATCACTTGGAGCAGTTTGCGTATTGGCATTTGCATCAAATTGATCGGCACATATTGAATCTTCCGGCAAATGAATACTTACATTTTTTTCTTTTGCTCTTTCCAAAATACTTAATGCTGTATCTAAACGGTCATCTTCACAAAGAGATTTACCAATTTTTCCGCCTCTGGCTTTCATAAAAGTATAAGCCATTCCACCGCCAATAATAATATCCGTAGCTTTTTCTAACAAATTTTCGATAATCAAAATTTTATCAGAAACTTTTGCTCCGCCGATGATTGCCGTAAATGGTTTTTCTGAAGCATGAAGTACTTTTTCTGCACTTACCACTTCTCCTTCCATCAACAAACCAAACATTCTGTTTTCGGGTGCAAAATACTGTGCAATAACGGCAGTAGAAGCATGTGCACGGTGTGCAGTACCAAATGCATCATTTACATAAACATCACCTAATTTGCTCAATTTTTCGGCAAATGCTGCATCACCTTTTTCTTCTTCTTTGTAAAAACGAAGGTTTTCCAAAAGCAAAACCTCCCCACCACGCAACATACCGGCAGTTAACAAAGCTTGTTCGCCAATACAATCATCTGCAAAAAATACTTTGGTTTCTGCCAATCCTTCTTTAGCCAATAACTCATGCAGATGTTTTACTAAATGCTTTAAAGAGTATTTATCAGTTGGACCATCTTTAGGACGACCTAAATGACTCATAATAATGGCACTTCCCCCATCTTTCAAAATTTTACTTAATGTGGGAATAGTTGCGCGCATCCGATTATCATCAGTGATTT
>JBJOQA010000226.1:0-7798 GCA_046050225.1 Bacteroidota bacterium
GGCCCATTACAATTTGGTTAGAGGCCAAAATTTGACCTTGTGCATCAGAACGAATTGTGAATACATTATCGCTTTCGGTGATACCAGAATTAGCTAATGTTAAAACATTATTCCAATCAGCAGCTGTCATTGCAGCAGTAGTTTTATTTACTAAAATATTACGTGCTTTTAATGAATTTACGTTGTGTGCTAACTGAGTTGGGCTCTGAGGAAACCCTTTACCCATTTGATATTCATCAGGAATAATTACACCTAATTGTGCTTCAAATTCAGCAGCACTTGGAGCCGCATTAGCAGCAGTTACAGCTTTATCCAAATTTGAATTTGCTTCGGCGATAATTGCTTCTTTAGTTACATAATTACCATTTGTTGTAAATGCTTGATCTGTAATGATACCTGCATAGTAGATAGAACCGATTCTGCTATAAGCATAACCTTTCCACCAGTAAGCCCAAGCTTTAATGGCTGCGCGTTTAGAAGCTGCATCACCGCTAAAGCTAACGGCATCAACTTTCTCTAACAAAAGATTACAAGAACCAATTAAGTTGTACATGAAACCCCACTCATAATACAAGAAGTTACTACCTGCATTTTGGTTAGAGTTAGAAGCACGTACTAACGCATATTGGGTTTGAGGTGAGTTAGGATTCAATACAGTAGTACCGTTATCGAAAGTCACTTTATTAGGGCAACCCAATTGATTCAAGAATGAGTTCGCTGCATCTGCACCGATTACATCACCCATCAATTCATGAAAACCCATAGCGCCACTAAAGAAAGGACCAAATACACCATCGGCATATTTTAAACTTCTAAATCCGGTGCTATAAACACCTCCACGAGCGAAGGCATTAATTCCACTTTCAGAGTTCAATGCATCCGGTGTTGGCTGGTTGGGATTTTCCACCGCCAGATCTTTTTTGCAACTTGTACCGAACATTGCAAATAGACCAAGAACAAATAAATATTTTAATTTTTTCATACTGTTTAATTGTAGTTTTTGATTAGAAACCAAGATTCAAACCGATCTGATAAGTTTTTACGTTTGGAATAGTGTTGTGATCAACTGCTCTATCCCATGATGAATTGGTAGTACCTGAACTAACTTCAGGATCCATACCCGTATAATCAGTAATGGTGATCAGGTTACGACCAGAGAACAACAATTGAAGTCTGTTGATTCCTTTAACCTTAATAAATTTAGCCAGATCAACACCTAAAGAGATGTTACGTAAACGCCAGAAGCTAGCATCTTCCATGAAATAGCTCTTTGTACCATTCGCTTGACGGAAGGCATAAGCACCACGATAGAAAGCGCTCCAAGCATCAGTTTGACCGTTAATAGTGATTGGTTTAGCATAATCAGCATGAATACCATCACGATACATCCATTCTTTGGTTTGGTTGTACAATTGGCTTCCACTAACCCAATCCCATTGCATAGAGAAGGTTAAGAATTTTTTATAGTTCAATTCGTTAATGAAAGACATGTTGAAATCAGGATTTGGATCTCCTAATGCATATTGACCTGCAGAAGCGAAAGGTTGTTTAGTAGTTTTATTTACAACGTAACCATTGCTTGCAACTTCATATAAACCGTGATCAGCTTGAGGAATATAATAGTTTCCTGCTTCGTCTTTAGCATCAACTTGGTTCAAGAAACGGTATCCATAAATTTGACCAATTTGCTCACCGGCACGAATTACATAAGATGTACTTCCTGCAGCAGACAATTTAATCAACTGAGCATCACCCAAAACTTTATCAATTTGTGATTTTTGCTTGCTGAAGTTGGTAGTAAAGTTCCAGCTCAAATCTTTGGTGTTCAAAACTTCCAAGTTCAATGAAGCTTGGATACCTTTTGAACTTAAATCCATTGAGTTGGTTAACTGACGACCAATACCTAAGCTTGGTGCAACGTCTACACGATCAATAACATTTTTAGAATTACGCTTCCAATAAGTAAAGCTGATACCTAAGTTATTAAACCATTTTCCTTTGCCCAATTTGAAAGCGATATCTGTACCGAATTCCAATTCTTTAGTAACCTCAATTTCCAAATCTGGATTTGCATTTGAAGTTGGTGTGCTAAATACACTCTTAGAACCGATAGTACCTGTATTTAATACAGGGAAACGATCATAAGCACCTGGTTGGATACCCGCTTCACCATAGGCAGCACGCAATTTCCATTCGGTTAATTTTTTAGCTAATGATAAATTTTTAAAGAAATCGAAGCTTGTTAAACGTACATAAGCATCTCCGCGAGGGAAAGTGAAAGGCTTAGAACCTTTACCAAATGCTGATGAATAGTCACTACGGAAACCAGCACTTACACCGGCGATATCTGACCAATCAAAACGTTGACTTACTAAGTAGCCATAAGTTGCAAACTCTTCTTGATAATCGGTAGCAACGCGTTGCTCAATCATATCAGAAGTAGTGTAAGGACGGAAGTCAGGCGCATTCCAACCGTAAGTTGTTAATTGCGTAGATCTTCTTTTTCTGTAATCCCATCCAACCAATGTTGTTGATTGTAAAGGAATTTTCAATTTGAAGTCATCTTGGAAATTAAATTTAACGGTAGCAGTAGCGTTCAAGTTTTGGAACAATGTAACGTACTCGCTTTGGTTAATTTCTCCAGACTCATCAGAAGCAGTAGGTCCGCCATAAGAAGTACGAGGAGAATACCATTCAGCCCAATATTCCCAGAAAGCAGCACCGGCGCTATGACTTTGTTCAGCAATTTCATAACGAGAAGTATAGTTGCTACGGTTTAAACCATATTTAGCATCTAATTCTACATACTTAATTGGCTTATAGTTCAAGTTAAAGCTTTGAATAACATCAACAGTTAAATCCTTAACTTTTGCATTTTCAATGATGTAGTTAAAGTTGTAACCGTTTACACCTACCGCATCACCAAAATATGGAGAATGATATCCAGCTGCATCACGTTGCTCGTAGTTTGCAAAAGGACGAGAGTTGTTAATAGCGTAGAACATGTTACGACCGGTTGGATCTAACAAAGTACTATTTGTAGAAACCAACTGGGTAGTTGAACGCAATTTTAAACCTTTAAACAATTCAACACCAATATTTGCACTTAAGTTACGACGATTGTAATCACCGTTTCCTTTAAATACAGTTTCTTGTTTGTTTTCAGAAGCAACGATGCTGAAATCCATTTTCTCTCTAGAACCGTTGATGCTGATTGAATTATTGAAAGTATTTGCTGATTGGAAGAACATTTTATAGTGATCATACCATAATAAGTTCTTATCATATGCTTTATTAGAAGCACTAGTTGGAGAAATCAAATTGAAAACCGGGTTTGTTAAATAAGAACCGGTTTCTGCATCAAATGACAACGGCGTTCCGCTACCATTTACTACCTCACCATTTGCATTTACATTAAATGCATGCATTTTAGATTTGCTCACACCACCGATGTTCAACAAACTGTTTACACCAATGCTAGAACTGAAATCAATATTGATTTTACCGGCTTTACCTTTTTTAGAAAACAATTGGATAACACCGTTAGCACCTTGCGCACCATAAACTGAAGCAGCAGCAGCACCTTGAACAACCTCAATTCTTTCTACGTTGCTCAAATCCAAACTTTCTAAACCTGTAGCAGCAACCTGAATACCATCTAACAAAATCATTGGACTAGTACCTCCACGAACGGAGTTAATACCTCTCAACAAGATGTTAATGGGTTGGCCTGGACTACCACCAACACTAGAGATTTGCGCACCGGCAATTTTACCAACTAATGCATTACCTACGTCCGCAGTTGGCGCTGCAGGTAATTTGTCGGCAGTAATTGATTCAACTGCAAAAGCAGTTTTCTTCTTACTGGTAGCAACACCGGTACCGGTAACGATAACCTCGGCTAATGCTTTGCTATCTTGTACCAATTTAATTACTACTTCACCGTTACCCTCAACTTTTAAGGTTTGTGAAAAGTGGCCAATGTCAGATACATCAATAGTAGTGCTCGACTTGGTTTTAAGTGTGAATGACCCATCAGAAGCAGTGGTAGTGAATGCACCTTCACCACGGGCTTTGACAGTTGCTCCGGCAATTGGGGAGCCATCTTTGGAGTCCGTCACCTTGCCCTTAATCACATGTTGGGCAAGAACGGAGGCAGTGCTGATTAAGAGCACCACCATGATTGCTGCAATTTTTCTCATAATACTGTTTTGGTTGTCTGATAAAGATTTAAAATTAATAAAAAATTAACAACTTCTGTTACATGTAGGAATACTTTTCAGCCAAAATCGCTGCATTTCTATCATATATTTTTTTATTTAATGCAAAAATTTCTTCAATTTTTAAAATTTAGGGGTAAACAGCCTATTTTTTTGAAACTTTCTAGTTCGGTTTTAACCATCCCGCTATTTTCAACTGCGCTTCATCCATATATCCTGTTTTTTTAAGCTATCTCCCTACCAAATTGCCAATCCTACAGATCCACTCAAAACGACGAACTTTTGATTACCTTTGCCCACTTTAAAAATATTATATGGGCATGGACAAAAATACCATCATTGGTTTTGCATTGATTGGTGTATTAATGATTGGTATGTTTTACTTTAACAGTAAGGGCAATCAAACTTATTTGGCAGATCAAAAAAGAGTGACCGACTCTATCGCTAGGTTAAAACCTAAAGCGGATCCGGCAAAATTGGTACAAGACTCTTTAGCGGCTGAAAATTTACGCAAAACACAATCTTCGGGCGGTTTCC
This sequence comes from Bacteroidota bacterium, assembly GCA_046050225.1. Taxonomy (GTDB): domain Bacteria; phylum Bacteroidota; class Bacteroidia; order Chitinophagales; family Chitinophagaceae; genus Ferruginibacter. The sequence goes on from JBJOQA010000226.1 coordinate 4,758, forward strand.
CCAATCCAACCACCTTAACAGAACAACCTACCATTGTTGAAAATGAGGTTTTTAGCATTCAGTTTACTAATAAAGGGGCTCAACCACAAAAAGTAACCTTGAAGAAATATAAAACTTACAATGGTAAACAAGTGGTTATACAACAAGGCGGTTTTAATAAAATAAATTACAAGATTAACTCCAGCAATAATGTAACAGCCAATACAGCTGATATGATTTTTGCACCAGCCGAAGTAATTACCAATGCAGATCAAAGTAAAACAGTTCGGTTTTCTTTAAAAGATACAACCGGCAAAGAAGTAGTGCATCAATATACGATTCATCCAAATTCTTATTTGATTGATTTTGCCATTCAACTAAATGGTGCTTCACAATTAATCTCTTCCAACACCCTCAGCTTAAATTGGCAAGTTGAAAGTGAAAAAATAGAAAAAAGCATTGTGTATGAAAGACAGCAAACACAAATCAATTATATCCAAGAGGGCAAGTATGATTTTGAATCAATCGGTACTTCTGATAATAGTTTAGCACTTACCAAACCCGTTGATTGGGTTTCGGTGAAACAACAATTTTTTATTCAAGCACTTGCTGCGAAAAATAAATTTCAATCGGCCGATATTGCTTGGAAATTACCGGATACGGCAAAGCAAATTATTGCACAAACTACCGGTTCATTTAAACTACCTGTAACTGTAACAGGAAATAAAGCAGCAATTGATTTGCAGCTATTTTATGCCCCAAGTGATTACACTATTTTAAATGCTTACAATAATGAAATGCAGAATATTGTGCCTTACGGTAATGGCATTTTTGCATTTGTAAAATATATCAATCGTCATTTCTTATTACCGGTGTTTGATTACATTCGTCAGCATGTAGCCAGTATGGGTATTGTAATTTTATTGCTCACATTATTCATTCGTTTACTTACCTCTCCTATTCTTTATAAGAGCTATGTAAGCGGTGCAAAAATGAAAGCTTTAAAACCCGAAATTGATGCTTTAAAAGCAAAATTTGGCGATGATCAGCAAGGCTTTGGTATGGAGCAAATGAAATTGTGGAAATCGGCCGGCGTTAACCCGCTTGGTGGTTGTATTCCAGCGCTTTTGCAAATACCCATCTTCATGTCGCTGTATTATTTCTTCCAATCTAATATTTCACTGCGCGGAGAGAAATTTTTATGGGCAACTGATTTAGCAGCCTATGACACTATTTATAATATACCTTTTGAAATTCCTTTATATGGCGATCATATCAGTTTGTTTACACTTACAGCTACTATCACCAGTTTATTGATTTCGGTGTATAGCATGAGTCAAATGCAAGACAACTCCAATCCCGTAATGAAGTACATGCCGTATATATTTCCGGTAATGTTATTAGGCGTGTTCAATGGCTTACCTTCTGCATTAACTTGGTATTATACCATCTCCAACAGCATCACGTTGTTATTGCAAATTGTGATTCAGAAATATATTATCAATCACGACAAAATTTTGGCTGAAATTGAAGAAAATAAAAAGCGCCCCGTAAAGCAAAGTAAATTGCAAGAACGCATTCAGGCCATGCAAGAGGCTAATAAAAAAATGCAAGACGCGCGCGGAAAAGGCAAATAAAAAAATGTAATAAATTATCAGAGAACCTGCAACCATTTCAACCGGTTGCAGGTCTTTTTTTTTGAGGTATTCGCATTTGGCAAATCTTTAACATCGGTTTGAAAAACAAATGGCAGGCATTTTCATTTTGGCATAGCTTTAGTATCTTTAATAATAAATGAATAACATGATTGGTAAATTTTTTTCCTTCGCGCTGTTTATCAGTTTACTGATGCAACCGGTCATCGCTCAAAAGATTATTTCTGAGGGAACAATCGTGTATGATATTGCGATTCAAACCAACAATAAAGAACCCCAAATGGCAGATGCGCTAGATGGCGCCACCTCTACATTATATTTAAAAGGAGGAAACAGCCGCGTAGATATGGTAAGTGCATTGGGAAGCGAAAAAACCATTTACGATGGTAAAACCGGTGCAGCAGTTATTTTAAAAGAATATAGCGGACAAAAATTAATGATTACCCTTACTGCCGACAACTGGGATGCCCGAAATAAAAAATATGCCGATATTAACTATTCTGTTTCGGAAGAAACCAAATCAATTATTGGCTATACCTGTCAAAAAGCCACTGCGGTTTTAAAAGATAGCACCGTAGTTACCGTTTATTTTACCAAAGATCTTACGGTTGCCAATAAAAACTATGATCAAACTTTTAAAAGCCTACCCGGTTTGCCGATGCAATATGAATTTTTCAACGGTAAAACAAAAATCACCTATACAGTTAGTAAAATAGATTGGGCTACAATTGCCGCATCTAAATTTGATTTTCCAAAATCTGGATATCGAGTAATGAGCTTTGATGAAACTAAAGCTGCCAAAAGGCAGTAGTTTAGTATATTTCAAGTTTTTTTTGGCCGTTTTGCATTTTTAGCACATTATTTGTTAATATTGATGCAGCAATAAATTATTCTATTTTATTCGCACCTACGCACATCCTTCCTATCCTGTCAAATTCCTTACATTTTATTATATCAGGCCAATGGCCATTTAAAAACTAAATTAAAATGATATCTAAGATTTCAGAAGGAGTGACGATTATGGTAGAAACATTCTATCAAACAGATTACAGTAACCCTGTAAATCAAGAATTTATGTTTGCCTACCGCATTACCATTGAAAACAATAATCATTTTCCGGTAAAGCTATTACGCCGGCACTGGCATATTATTGAAGGGAGTGGATTGCGTAGAGAAGTTGAAGGTGAAGGTGTGATTGGTTTACAACCCTTAATTGAACCCGGCAGAAGCTATCAATATATTAGCGGATGTAACTTGCGCAGTGAAATCGGGGGCATGCACGGCACCTATACCATGCTCAACCTGCACACGAAGCGTGAGTTCAAAGTAACTATTCCCAGATTTGAAATGATTGTTCCGTTTAAAATGAACTAAATAACATTTTTAGATATACCTTTAAGCACCGTG
>JBJOQA010000227.1:0-3623 GCA_046050225.1 Bacteroidota bacterium
GATTACCCATCTTAGCTTTTGTACAAAGCCAAACATTTTCGCTGCTTAACGCTGCATGACCGCCATTTCTTAACGCCATTTTTCTGAGGCCGGTCCCAAATTCAACAGCACGTTAAATTGAAAATGCCGTGGTTCTTGGCGCCACGAAAAACCCCAGAAAGAGAATGAGAATGTGAGCGAGGTTTGAAGGGCTACGTTCCTCCATCCAGCGTAGCGGCGAACGCATCGCAAACCTTAAACTTTAGACCTTAAACTTTAATCGTCTTAAACGACTTAAACGCTGAAACGTTTTAAATGATTCAAACCTTAAAACGTTTACCCCCTATACTGTTCATACCAACTAAATTTATCTTGAACAATTTGCGCGTGTTCTTTTTTGAGGTAATCTAAAAATGCTAATGAAACCGGACTATGCTTTTTGCCTTTTAACCAAATCAAACTCCAGGTTGTTTTTATTGGAAAACCCTTTAAAGGTATAATTTGTAACTCGCCTTGATGTAGTTCATTTTTAATTCCTATCAATGGCATGATGGAATAGCCCAAACCCGCCAGTAAGGCTTGCTTCACCGCCTCATTCGTTGTTAACTCCATCTTATTTAAAACCGACAAATCATTTTTTTCTATAAAATTTTCCATAGTTTGTCGCGTGCCCGATCCCTTCTCCCTAAATATCAAAGGCAACCCCTTAAAGAGCGCTTTTGCACTTATTCCTTTTTTAAACGACCCAAGCTCACTGCCAACTAAATACAATTTATTTTGAAGCAAATCCAATTTTTCAATGTTGAGGTTTTCGGGCAAAATGGAAACCAAGGCAAAATCAACTTCGTTGTTTTCTAAACTTGCAAGTACTTTGTTTTTATTGGTAACATCCATCAGCAATTCTACTCCTTCATGCTGCTGCATAAAACCTGTCAAGAAAAAAGGCATCACATATTTTCCGGTAGACACAATGGATAATTTTAATCGACCCGTTAGTTGGCCTTTGTACGCCAAGGTTTTATAGTTTATCGCATATACTTGATTGATAATATTTTCTGCCGCCTCCGCAATTTCTCTACCAAAATCAGTTATATAAATTTTTCTACCAACTACTTCCGTTAACGGAATATCAAACTGATCTTGAAAATTTTTTAACTGAATGGATACAGCCGGTTGTGTTAAATGCAAGGCTTCGGCAGCCTTCGTTACACTTTGTGCCTGTACAATTTTTAAAAAAATTTGTAACTGATTGAGTGTGTAATTCATAAATTATTTTAATGATTATCATTATAAAGATAAATATTATTTAATTTATTAGAATACAGACTTTTGCAGCATAAAATAAACTAAGATGACCACAATCACAATTGCTAAAGGCGATGGAATTGGCCCCGAAATTATGGAAGCTACCTTGTCCATCATTTTGGCTGCAGGCGCAAAAATTAAAACAGAAGAAATTGAAGTAGGCGAAAAAGTGTATCTATCCGGCAACAGTTCAGGCATTGCCTCCGAAGCGTGGGATACCATTAGACGCAATAAAGTTTTTTTGAAAGCACCTATTACCACACCACAGGGCGGTGGTTATAAGAGCTTAAATGTTTCTACGCGAAAATTTTTAGGATTATATGCGAATGTTCGGCCTTGCCAAAGTTTGCATCCATTTATCGGCACCAAACACCCGGTTATGGATTTGGTAATTGTTCGTGAAAACGAAGAAGATTTATATGCCGGTATCGAACACCAACAAACCGATGAAGTAGTTCAATGTTTAAAATTGATAAGCCGACCGGGTTGCGAAAAAATTATTCGGTATGCTTTTGAATATGCCAAGCAACAACAACGCAAAAAAGTTACCTGCTTTACCAAAGATAATATTATGAAACAAACCGATGGCTTGTTTCACCAAGTGTTTGAAGAAATTGCAAGCGAATACCCGGAAATAGAAAACGAACACTGGATTGTTGATATTGGCGCAGCAAAATTGGCCGATACTCCTGAGGCATTTGATGTTATTGTAATGCCCAATTTATATGGCGATATATTAAGTGATGTTGCTGCGCAAATTACCGGTTCAGTAGGACTGGGCGGATCGTCCAATATTGGTGAAACCTGTGCCATGTTTGAAGCCATACATGGATCAGCCCCTAAGATTGCAGGTCAAAATATTGCAAATCCATCCGGTTTATTGCAAGGTGCCATCATGATGTTAAACCATATCGGCCAATCGGATATTGCAGAAAAAGTACAAAACGCATGGCTTAAAACGCTAGAGGACGGAATTCATACCTACGATATTTTTAAAGCCGACACGAGTAAACAAAAAGTAGGAACCAAGGAATTTGCGCAGGCTGTAATTGCAAATTTAGGTCAACAACCTGCCCTGTTAAAACCTGCAAAATATAAAAACAACCAAGCCATTGTACTTCCAAAGTATCAACGTAAACCTGCAGCGGTAAAAGATTTGGTGGGGATTGATGTGTTTGTACACTGGGCCGGAACTAACCCCGACGAATTGGCAACGCACATCAAAAAAATTGCAGTTAACCCTGCATATTTAACCATAATTACCAACCGAGGCATCAAGGTTTGGCCGGATGGATTTAAAGAAACATTTTGTACCGACCATTGGAGATGTCGCTTTAAACCAGTTGAAGGTGCAGCAATAAATCAATCAACTATTGTTACATTATTATCCAATGCGATTCAAGAAAAAATTGATATCATCAAAACCGAAAATCTTTATGCCTTTAACGGCAAACCAAGTTTTTCATTAGGTCAAGGGCAATAGCAGCAGTTTAAGTATGCGGTCGGTGTCTACCGGCCGCCTTTTTTATACGGCTGATAAATTCAATTATGATGAATTAGCCAATTAAATGATTGCGATAATTTGTTGCCACGGGCTGTTGGAACCGCGATAAATAAATCCATCCCGCGCAGCGGCGAACGAAGAACGATTTAAACGTTCAAACGACTTAAACGCTGAAACTTTTCCAACCATGAAACCCTTCTTCTCCTACTTTTTCCTTGATAAAAAGAAGCAAAAAATCAAGGCTGCAGAAAAATTGACTAAAATGTCGATCATTATGCTACAGCGAAAAAGCTATACCTCAACATTTAATTTCTTATGAACGTTTACCCAGCTTGGCTTTTGTACAAGGCCAAACATTTTCGCTGCTTAACGCTGCATGACCGCCATTTCTTAACGCCATTTTTCTGAGGCCGGTCATAAATCCAACTGTACGTTACATTGAAAAAACCGTGGTTTGCGGCAGCACGGAAAAAACCAGAAAGAGAATGAGAATGAGAGCGAGGTTTGAAACATTAAAACGTTCCATCAATCCGCCGTGGTTCGTGTCCCCACGAACCATATTAGGAACACCATCCAGCGAAGCGACGCATTTATATTGCCACCACGGGTTGAAACCCGTGGGTGATGAAGGATTTCATTCAAAAGAACAACCATGGTTTGTGTCCCCACGAAACACAATACAATCTCCATCTAGCGCAGCGGCGCACGCATCGCAACCTTAAACTTTAAACCTTTAAACCTTAAACCCACTTCCCGCGCAGCGGCGAACCAACAACGTCTTAAACTATTCAAACGTAGAAACCTTCAAACGTTCAAACAAATTTGGATTCTATAG
>JBJOQA010000228.1:0-4585 GCA_046050225.1 Bacteroidota bacterium
TCGCAAAAGAGCTATGGCAAGTCCAAAATAAACCGCAACTAATAAAGCAAAAACAGGAACAACAAAAAATCCAAGTTTTCCTTCCCAATAATAGGTCGTGTTGACCAGTAGAAAGAAAATGATTGTTGTAATGATAAGTCCCATATTTTTCAACGTGTGAAGGATGTCGTTTTAAGCTGACCGCTAACTCCCAAATTTATGCACAAACCAAAACCCTCACCAAAATTACAACTATCTCCTTCCACTACACCCAAACTCCATTTTGAAGCTTTGTTGCGAGGGAAAGGTTGAATAATAACAATAAAAAAAACGAAGGTCGGTTGAGGGTTGTGCAACTATTTGAAAACGAAGGTTGGTGGTTTGTATATTTTTAAAACGAAAGTTTGTGGGGGAGGTTATTTGAAAAACGAAAGTTCGGCGGTGCGACCGTAAACATGAAGCCACAAACGATCAGAAAGCTGAATCTTACGATCTGATTGATCAACCAATAAACCCAACTTCATCGAAACTAATCTTGCACCACTCCCCTCTTTTACCAATTTATAAATAATCTTAATTGCAGCACCCTCAAAACTTTGACCTACTTCCTTTAATAAATTCAACTTGGCATATCCACGCAGCCGATTTAAATTCAACGAATCTACCTCCAATACCAACTCCGTAATCTCATTAAATAAGCGCGGATAAGATCTTCCACCGGATAACCGCGTGTTATAATAACCATAAGTCATGGGTCTACTAATCTCCGCTTTTGTAAAACTTCTAAAATTTAAAAAAGCCGCCGTATAATCTATTATACTTAATTCTAAATTTTGGGTCGTTCCCATAACCTTTGCAACCGAATACCACGAAATTTTTCCTTCCTCCGTTTGCAAATAAACCGTACTCGTATCCAACAAAACCTTCAACTGTTTTGCGTTTTTTACTACCCTCCTCCTATCACCAGACAAACGCGTTTTAAATTCAATACCAACATCCCCCAAGTGATCTCCCACCCGATTATTCAACGTTGGCTGAAAAAACTCAAGCGTTGCCGATTTACCTATAAAATACTTCCCACTATATCGTTCATTGCCGGTTGATGTGGTATTCTCCCGACAAATTGCTAAAGTATCATTCACAAAAGGATTTGAAAACAATGCCGAATAAGTAATTGAATCCAAACATACAAATACAGTATTACAATCTAATTGCAAGGGAGGCTGCGCTTTAAGCCCCAACACAAATACACACCATGCTATTATTAAAATGATACGTTTCATCATTTCATCTCTTCTTGTTGTTCCTCATCCCTGGTAATAGGTTGCTCGCCTGATAAAAATTCTAAAGTTCCTCGCTTTCGTTTGATATGATTGGCCAAAATAATACCCGACACAATACCAATTATGCAAAATATAACAGCCAGATATTTTGCCCAGCTCTCGCCAACATTCATCACTAAACAATAACTAATTACTACCGTAAAAGTTACCGGCGCCAAAAATATTTGAACCCAAGCCACTGCCGCTGTAGCTCTTTCAAAAAAATTAAAAATCTTAATAGTCTAAATTTTATTAATAATAACAAAAAATCTTTTCAAAATACAAAGCTGCATAATCCGCGTTAACCAATATTAACGCATGACATATTCAACGTTAGAAAAGTAATTCTTCACTTGTCTTTGTACCCGAAAATGCTTGGCTATGAATTTTGAAATAAATACATATTAAAAGTCAAAATCTTGAAATTCAAATTTAATTTCTAATACAACCAAGCTAATTTCATCCAACAAACGTTTTAATATATTGCCTCATCCATTACTTTATATTCACAAACCCCTGAAATAACTTAGATTTTGAGAAAATCACAAATCCTAATAGCTTAAACTCCATTAGTCCGGTTATCCTATAATCAAACTTAAGGTTATTGGATGTTCTATTTACCGAAATTGCCGTTGGCACCCAATTTAAACCACTCACAAAGCCGGTAAAACCAGAACTTGCTGAACGAGGTAAATATATATTATCACTTAAACGTTTTCCATATAAAATATGTAATTGTACCGTATTAGTTAAATTTTCTTCCACCCGCAAATCAATGAAATTAAGCGTATTACTATCAATACTTTCACTTGAAGAAAATTCCCATTTCCTTGCTTGATTCGTTTTATCAGTTAACCTTAATTCCTTTTGGTTAGAATAAATTGAAAAACAAACTATCGTGATCACAAAAACAATTGCAGCAAAGTAGCCAAACTTTTCTCTTATAAGTCTAGTAACTCTTACAAGAAGAAAAATAAACAGTAAAAAAAAGGCGAAATTCAACAGCCCCCAAAATATATAAACCATAAATGATACTTGAAATTTAATAACTACTAGTCGATGTCGGTACGTTTAAGCATTCTGTAATCCAACCCTTAGAAAGATGCCTCAAAATCATCAATCCTTCAGCGCCTCCGCCATCTCTATCGAATGCTGCAATGAATTGGTATCCTTCCAATCACTATGCGCCACAATAATGTGGTTAGGATGGCGAAATCTTTTTTGAACACGCTTTAATGTTTGTGCATAAGCTGCTTTATTTCCATCGCCTAAATAACCCAAATCTTCCGCATCAGCGCCTTTTATTAAACATCCGCCAAACAATATTTTTTCCTTCTCAAACCAAATTACAATATTGTCTTCGGTATGGCCCTGACCGGGATAAAAGGTTTCAAATCGATATGAACCCACTTGAAATACAGTATCCTTCGTCATTAAATACTCCGCTCGCTTCTTTCCATTTTTTTTACTCAATTCATCCGTAAGCACCGTTGTGTAAGTTTTTATTCCAAGCTGACGATAATATTCCAATCCAGCAGTTTTATCGCTATGCCAATGTGTAGCAAAACACATCACCACCTTTTTTTGATGACGCAATAAAATACTATCTAATAAAGGTTGAAACTGCGTTGTATCCCAAGGTGTATCAAACATCACCACCCCTTCACGCGTAACCAAATACATGCCATTGGCGGGCACCTTACTATCCTCATAGGTATTGTAAGTTGTATAAATATAAAAATCACCGGTTAAGGACTCGATTTTTAACTTGGGGGTTTCTGACTGACCATAGCTAGCACCCGCAAAAATTAAACAACAAAAAACTATAAATACATTGCGCATAAAATCAAAACAAATTTTGCTACAATTTAGCACATAACTCTTCTGGGGCGAGTATTAAAATACCGCTCTTCTTGAAATCCTTTCCATTGCGCGTTACAATACAATCCAAATCTTCTATTGATAAAGCACAAATTATTTGTACCGCATCCTCAAAGTCCTTATGATGCGACCGCAATCCTTTAGTTAAAACATTTACATCAACAGCAATCACTGTTATGAATTCAAAAAGATTCAATAGCACTTCCCTTAGTTCTTTCTCGCCTAAAAATCTCTTTAATAAATAGTGGCTGGTAGCTATTGAATGAGAGGAGGTAAATAAGCAAATTTTTTTTGAAGCTGCCTGTTTAAAAATTTTAATTGCATGCTTACTAAAAGGCTGCCTATCCGCAATTAAATCAATAATAATATTTGTATCAACAAAGATATTTTTCATAAATGCTTCTTTTCCAAATACGCACGCAACTCCTTCTCTTCATCAAAATTATCCGGCAATTTAACTGCACCAATTATTTTCTGAAGCTTTGGAGGTATGTCACCTACTGCTTGCTCCTGTGTAATGGCGTCTAAATAATTTTCAATTAGATCTGACAAACTTCTTCCTGTTTTTTTTGCGTATAATTTTGCTCTTTCTATAACGTTTTCTTCAAGCGTCAATGTTAGTTTTACATTCATTGCACGTGTATTTTTAGCAAATATACGTATTAAAATTAACCTCTCAAAACAGCCTTACTTACTATTTCCTCATTTTCAAAAAATCTATCGCCTAAACAACCCGTACGCCTTGTATAAAAAAACTAAACCCGTTACAACAACGCCCCAAAAAACATAGAAAATATAACTATTGGATTGAACGGCTATTTGATACGAATAATAATTGATACCCAAACCACCGAAAACAAAAAACAACCCCATTATCAACAACCTCCATGCATCGCTATCATCTCGCTGATCATTCATAACATTATTCACCAACAACCTAGCGTAACCGGGATCCACACCTTCTTCAACTAAAGCCGCAACAGTCTTGCTAATACTTCTTGTTTCTGCTAATAAGGCAGCAGCACGAAGATGGAGTCGCTTAATTTCTGATTCTGTAGACGATTGAACAGGCATTGCAATTTTAAAGTTTAATTACCGATTGATTTTTGGCGCAACAATTTGTCTAACGGACTTTCAATGCGCTCCATCGCACTATTACTTACATGCGTGTAGCGCAAGGTTGTTTTGATATCGTTATGCCCCAATAAATTTTGAATGAAACGAATATCCGTTCCGTTTTCTAACAAATGCGTAGCATAACTATGCCGCAAACTATGAAACGAAATATTTTTAGGTAATCCTAAATCTTGATAAGCCTTTTTAAAAATCATCTGCGCGCCGCGCGAAGAAATATGTTCGCCATCATATTGCCCTTCAAACAACCAATGCTTCGGTCGATAAGC
>JBJOQA010000229.1:0-4001 GCA_046050225.1 Bacteroidota bacterium
AATGGTATGCGCCATCTCAACAAACTCAGGCTTTTGTTTGATATATAATAAAATGCCCGAAATAGCCAATATCACAAATGCGAAAGCAATGGTAAGGCTGATAAAATTCTTCTTTTTCATACGCGTAAATTTTCATTGAATGTCGTAAAATTCAATGACTCTGTTTAAAAAAAGCTACCAATGCCCAATTTTAAACGACTAACGCTACTTTTAATCAACTTAACCTATAAAAACATATTTGGGCTGCTGCCGAATCGCTAATTTCATGGTAATTATCTATCAACCCAATTAACCGGTATGTTAAAAAAAATATTGAGCTTTTTTAATAAACAAGAGGACGATGAAATTGAAGAGCCGGCCATTGACCCATCATTGGGTTATGCGCGTTTATCGGAATTTGGCCAACTACTGTTAGCTGGTAAATATGAAGCTTTTGAAGAAGCCTACGAAACACTTAGTTGGGATGCCAAAACACTTTTAAACGATGGCATTGGCTTAAATAAAAGTTATGCCGCAGCCATCAAATCTTGGGTAGAAAAACGTCCAACCTCCTATATCGCCAATTTATTTGCAGGCGTTTGCAAAACAAATTTAGCGTGGCTGGCAAGAAGTAGTGCCAATGCATCGGAAGTAGGTCAATCTCAGGCCGAACGATTTATTCGTTTATTGGAAGATGCGTATAATTATCTCAGCGAAGCGGATAAACTCAACCCGGAAGATGCCGAAATTTGTGCACGCACGATTCGCGTTGGCATGGGCTTAGGAATTGAGCTTGAGGTAATGGATGGTTATTTTAATGCGGCTATTGATTTAATACCGCATCATGTAAGCACCCATTTAATGATGATTAATTACCTTAATCCAAAATGGCACGGCAGTGTAGAGGCTATGCATGCATTTGCCCAAGAGCGATTCGAAAATGGCGGCAGCAGTTTATTGGCAGTGCTTCCCCTATTTGCCATCACCGAAGAATGGTTGTATTATAATATGACCGATGAGCATGAAAAAAGAAAAGCCTTTTTTAGAAATGCCGAATTAAAAAAATATATCACTGATTTATACGAAAGTTTTCAAGAAGAGGAAGACGGACAGTTGCTCATTCCTTATGTGTACAATTATTTTGCATTTTTATTTTATCAATTTGGTGAATTAGAAAAAGCGAGAGTAATCATCAAAAAAATAGCAGGTAAAATGACGGTTTATCCTTGGGCATATGTAGAAATAGATTCGGTAAAAAAATTAGAAGCGCTATAATTAAGCAATAGTATGAAAAGAGCATTTATCATTGCGTTGCAAGAAGAAGTAGGCGCAATTTCTCAAATCAATGGTGACCCGATTTTATATTGTGGTGTAGGAAAAATAAATGCCACTATCGGGGCCATGCAGTTGGTGCAAGATGGTTACACACATATCATCAATTTAGGATCATGCGGTTCACGCCAATTAAAAGTGGGCGATATTGTTCAGGTTGGCAAAGCATGGCAAGATATTGATTGTACGCCCATTTGTGCGTATGGACATACCGCATTTGAAGCAGATAGCGAAAGCATTGTACTTAATTCACAATCACCCTATACCTGTTTCAGTACCGATTATTTTTACGAATTAGATCATCAAGATAAATATTCACCGCACTACTTACAACGTATTGAAAGCTCCTCGGTTTTTGATATGGAATTGTTTGGAATAGCAAAAGTGTGTAAGCGTTTTAATGTACAATTAACCGCATTTAAGTGGATATCGGATGATGGTAACTTTTCTGATTGGCAACAAAACTGTGAAGCAGCTTTTCATAAAATTTTACCGTTACTGGAAGATCAGAAACAGCTAACAAACACCTATAAATTATAAATCACTTATTATGGCCTTCGATTTTGATCAATTTCGAAAATTAAATATTGATCGTGCTACGCACGGATTTAAATGCTACGATAACCAACCGCTAACCTATTGGACCACAGCCCTTGCAGGCGAAGTAGGCGAACTATGCAACATGATCAAAAAAATGCAACGCGTAGAAAAAGGCGGTGTAGATGGCGGAAGTAGCTATATGGCAAAAGACATTACGCCCGACATGTTGAAAGAAGAAATTGGCGGTATTGCAATCTATCTTGATTTATTGGCCTCTTTATTGAACATTAAAATGGAAGATGCAATTATCGATACCTTTAACCATAAATCAGATCAATTGGGCTTTTCACAAAAATTAACCCAATAAGCTACACATCCTTTTCATCAAAAGATATTTCCAACTTATTAATACTTGTGGTAACTTTTCGGTAATGAATACCGGCCTTATCCAACATCATTTTTGAAGCCTTAGCCGAATCAGTTCCATCATATTTATCTGATAAAAATACCACTTCAGTTATTCCCGATTGAATGATGGCTTTGGTGCATTCGTTACAAGGAAATAGAGCCGTATATATTCGGCAGCCGCGCAAATCCATGCCGATATTATTTAAAATGGCATTTAATTCGGCATGACAAACAAATGGATATTTTGTTTCTAAAAATTCACCCGACTTCTGCCATGGAAAATCATTATCATCACAGCCAATGGGAAGTCCGTTATAACCAGCCCCAACTATTTTATTTTTTTCATTTACAATACAAGCGCCTACTTGTGTATTTGGATCTTTACTGCGGCGAGCCGATAACAAGGCAACCCCCATAAAATATTCGTCCCACGAAATATAATCTTGTCGCTTATTCACCTGAAATTAATTTAAAATAGTTTAGCAACGAATGTAACTACTTTTTGTGTTTACGGCACTTTTACGTACTAAAAATACATCTCTATTTATACAATAAAATCCCTGTTATATTGCAAAACAATACAACAGGGAATGTTGGAAAGATTAAAAAAATTAATCGCTTTCTTCTAAATGAAAATGTTGATGATGGGCCCCGGCAGCTATATGCAACAAAAAACCCAATATAGCCGTGTCTTTTAAAATATTGATTAAGGCAAACTGACGCATTTCTTTATCGCCGGCATTTAAAAAATTAGGCACGTGAATCGTCAAAATAAAAACTAGCAGTAATATCGCCAAGATATACCCGGTGAATTTTACATACTGATTGGTTAAAAAAGACAAGCCGGTTAAGAAAAAGGCTGCGCCAACGATATAGGCCCAGGCAATGCCGCCAACTAAAAATGAAGGTACATATACCATCAAATCTCGTGGGTACATAAAATGAAAGATTCCAAAAATAAGCAGCACTACCGAAAGCATATAAATGGCAATGCGCGACACGATATGATACTGTTTCATGGTTGAAGGTTTTTTAACAAGATAAAAATTGCAGCCACCAACTGCCATGATAAACATCAGTGAAGGATATGGTTTTTGTCAATAATCAAAAATCGATAAATAACTAACAACAGGGTATTAACGATTTAATGAGCCTGATACCAATCAGTTATCATATGCCATTGCTGCTCTATCTTGCAGCAAATTTTTTATATGCAACCATTCAAATTCCTACTTCTATTTTGCCTGCTCTACCTTCCTTTCAGCGGTAAAGCCCAAAACAGTTGGAAAGTTCAAAGCCCCGATCATCGCACGCAACTCGTTGTACAGTTACTTGCAGATGGTAGTTTACAATACAGTATTCAACAAAACAATACCTCAATTTTATTACCCTCCGGTTTTAATTTTGTTTTAAGTAAACCGGCGGTAACCTTACAAAAATTTGCATTGCATCATGTTGATTCGGTGTTGGTTAATGATAGCTGGCAACCGGTTTGGGGCGAACAAAAATCGGTACTTAATAACTATCAACAATTTTCAATTGGGCTCACCGACCTCACCGGATCGGGCATTCAAATCAATTTAATTTTTCGTGTATTTAACGACGGCATTGGTTTTAGATACGAATTTCCTAAACAAGATAAACTGCATCACTTTGTAGTTAAAGCTGAAAACACCCAATTTCAATTAACCGGCAATCATACTGCCTTTTGGATACCCGGCGACTACGACAGTAATGAGTTT
>JBJOQA010000230.1:0-16880 GCA_046050225.1 Bacteroidota bacterium
TATAGTTTAACCCAGGTGGTTTTTCCTGTTGGAGGTGGTTTGAAGTTTGCCATCAATGATGACATTAGAATTCGTTTAGAAGCAGGCCTTCGTGTTTTATTAACCGATTATTTAGATGATGTTAGTACCACATTTGCCGATAGAAATGCCTTGTTGCAATTTAATGGTAGTAAAGCTGTTGAACTTGCCTATAGAGCTGATGAATTAAATATTAGTTTACCTTATCCAACAGTTGGTAACCGAAGAGGTAATCCTGATATAAAGGATTTTTACTACACAGGAGGTATCGGAATTAGCTTTCGTATTGGTTCCGGTGATGGAGGAGGTAGCCGCGGTGGAAAAGGACAATTAGGTTGTCCTACCAACATTTATTAAAAGCAGTATGCCATTTTTTACATTTTTGCAGCTTTGCAGAATATAATCCTGCTTTTGCAGATTCAATTATTATTTGAGTTTTTACTGATGTAGCTTCATCTCATAAACTTAAATAATGACGGAGTATATTGTAGAAACCCAAGGCCTCTATTACCAATTTAATCAGCAACAGCAAATTTTAAAGCAAATATCCCTCCAGGTGCCTGCCGGGGCAATTTATGGTTTTTTGGGACCGAACGGAGCCGGTAAAACAACAACGATAAGGTTATTGCTGGGCTTGCTTAAGAAACAAAAGGGAGAGATATTTATTTTCGGGAAGTCTTTTGAGCAAAATAGATTAGCAATTCTTCAACAAGTAGGAGCGCTTATTGAAACCCCTTCAATTTATAGTCATTTAACCGCCAAAGAAAATTTACGCTTACTGCAAAACGTTTATCGCTGCCCACCATCTAGAATTGAAGAAGTTTTAAAATTGGTTGGATTAGACAAAACCGGTAGCAAAACAGCCGGTAATTTTTCGCTAGGGATGAAACAACGTTTAGGTATTGCACAAGCCATTTTACATCAGCCTCAACTACTCATATTAGACGAACCAACCAACGGTCTTGATCCAAATGGAATAATTGAAATACGACAATTATTGCTGCAACTCAATCAAACACAAGGAGTCAGTATTTTAATTTCAAGTCATTTGTTGGCCGAAATGGAAAAAATGGTAACTCATATTGGCGTTATTCATCAAGGCAACATCCTTTTTCAAGGAAGTATGCAACAGTTGGCTGCATTGCAAGCTGTTTCCGAAAACTTTATAATAGAAACCGGTTCTCCTGAAAAAACGTTTCAAGTTTTATCTGCATTAAATATTTCAGCCTCTTTCCGGGATGGCAAAATTTTGATCCCAAATTCAAATAAAAATGCGATAGCCCAAATAGTTCGACAATTGGTAGCCCATGAAATTGACATTTTTCAAATTGCTACTAATAAAAATGATTTGGAAAATATATTTATGAATCTCATTAATCAATAAATAATTATGCATATTTCCTTTTTAAATTGTTTTAAAAGCGAGTGGTTGAAAACAAAGCGTAGCTTAGCCAGTTGGTTGGTAATTGCCGGGGCATTCTTTACACCGATAATTATAATTGTTGCCAGATTGGCTCATTACAAACAACTACCTGAAATTTACAGAAATCCCGGTTTTTGGAATGTGCTTTGGCATAGTTGCTGGGAGTCGATGGCAATTTTTTTATTACCCTTTGGATTAATATTGGCCACAACATTGCTTACACAACTTGAGTTTAAAAATAATAGTTGGAAACAAGTTCATGTTTTACCCTTAACGTATACCACTATTTTTACAGCCAAAATACTGGTAATATTACTACTGGTGCTACAATTTTTTATACTGTTTAATTTGGGTTATTTTTTAGCAGCATGGATTCCTTATTTGTTGGTTAGTAATGTTGCTTGGCCCCTAGCAGAAATACCCTTTACTGCCATGCTCCGAGAAAATGGTTATTTTTTTATAGATAGTTTACCCATACTTGCTTTGCAGTTTCTAATTAGTTTGAAATTTAAGAATTTTTTAATTCCGATAGGAGTGGGTTTTGTATTTTGGTTGACCGCTTTGGGTACCTTATCTTGGAAGTATGGTTATTGGATGCCTTATTCGTATGGGATGTATAATTTCTTAAAACAGAATTCCGGAAGAGCCGCAACACCCGAAATGAATATCCATTGGATGGCTTTGGGCTATACTGTCTTTTTTACCATTATTAGTTATATTCTATATATAGGTAAAAAAGAAAAGGGTTAATTTTTGTAAATTATGAAAAGATTATTCACCATATCCATTCATTTTTTTTATTGGTTTTTATACTTGCTCTTAATAACCTCGTTTCTATTAGCTATGCCTAATGGGTTTAAGCCTTTTTCATTTTGGGGTTTAGGAAAAGTCTTATTTTTTTCAGTGCTTTCCCTTCGCGTGGTTATTTCGGCAGTAATAGGTTTTTACGTTGCTTATTTTATTTTGTTTAAAAAATACCTGCAACGACAAACCGTAATCCCGATTTTTATAATGGGTGTATCAGGAGCTTTAATAATTTCAATTGCTTTGGTTTTCATCTCTAATTATTGGTTAGTAAGAAAATCCATACCAGTGGCTTCCGGCTTTGATTTGATGGGTGAAATTATATTTATGGCAATGCTTATATTGTTGCATGCTAGTATTGGGTTCATTATTAGGGGCTTTATAAATTGGTATGATGATATTAAATTGAAGGAAGCGTTGGTTCAAAAAAATCATGCAATGGAATTGGCATTGGTAAGAGCTCAGTTAAACCCACATTTTTTATTTAACACCATTAATAATATTGATGTTTTGATTTTGAAGGATGCCGAAAAAGCTTCTGCTTGTTTAAACCAACTTTCGGATATTTTGCGGTTTATGTTGTATGAAACGCAAACGGAAACAATTACTTTGCAGCAAGAATTGGCCTATATAGAGAAGTATATTCAGTTGCAAAAAATAAGATCCAGTCAAGAAAACTATGTATTGTTTGATTGCACCGGTGTTACGAAGGGAAAATCAATTGCACCGATGTTACTCATACCTTTTATTGAAAATGCTTTTAAATACGCGTCTCCCAATTTGGGAGAGCCTGCTATTAAGATTGAAATCAATTTAAATAATGATACATTGTTTTTTACCTGCGAAAATTATTATCAAGCGCAGCAATCCATGCAAACTTCAGGTGGATTGGGGTTAGAACTCATACAAAAACGCTTAAAATTGTTGTATCCACAACATCAACTGCAAATAAGTGTTCAAAATAATGTTTATCAAGTAAAACTTCAAGTGAATTTGAATGGAGATTAATTGTGTAATTATAGAGGATGAACCCCTTGCACAGGAGCGATTGAAGACCTATGTTTCTAAATTGCCCTACCTGAAACTATTGGCTTGTTTTGAACAAATTCAAGCCGCACATGCATTTCTATTAAGCAACGTTGTTGATTTAATTTTGTTAGATATTCAATTAAAAGATCGGTCGGGTATTGAATGGTTAGAAACCGCATCGCCCAACTGCCAAGTGGTTATAACAACAGCTTATCCCCAGCATGCATTGAAAGGTTTTGATTTGAAAGTTGCCGACTACTTGTTGAAGCCATTTACATTTGAAAGATTTAATCAAGCAATGGAACGGGTGGTAGATAATTTTAGTAATCGTTTAATGAATAACGTTAATTTCATCTTAGTTAAAACCGAACATCGTGTTGAAAGAGTTTTAATACAAGATATTTTATTCATCGAAGGAATGCGTGATTATCGGAAAATTCATGCCACAAAAGGAAACTTGATGACTTTAGTTACGTTTACCAACTTTGAGCAGGAGCTGGCGCTTACGCCAATTTATAGGGTGCATAAGTCGTTTATGGTAGCAATTAATAAAATCGATCGTATTGAAAAGGGGATGATCTTTATCGGCGAAAAAAAGATACCCATATCTGGGACATATAAGAAATCGTTTTTTCAAAAATTAGATATTAAATCAAAATTTAGTTCAGGAAATTCCTTTTTATAAATGCTCGCTTATTATTCGTGATTTGATTACATGCGAAGTTTTGCCAACAGAAGTATAAATCAATCAGCGATTACATTGGTAGTAATTTACATTGGATGCACTAGGAAATAATGGTTGATTATGCTATAGAATTGCCTCTCCTCCATTTGCGATTGGAGGTGCGAATTTTGGATTACGCTTTATTTATTTTTTTCTGTAGGGCGCATTTTTTATAGATGATCGTTTTGGGTTAAGAAAACTATGTTTTGCGCTTAGGTAAATTTTTTTTATAGCTAATAAAATAGAGTAGAAATCCGGAAATAATGGTAATCAATCCAAGAATAGAAAATGTTCTTAAGATAAGATTGTTCATATTGTCTCGCCCTTTGTAATCCATGGTATGTAGCATCCATAAAAAATCAAAAATGCGCCAACGGGTGTTTCTAAAACTTTGCACCGTTCCATTTTCACTGGCAACATAAACGGTTGTTTCAATATTTCCTTTAAAGGTTATGGCATAGGCAGGCAAAGGTTTTTCGCGATATTCATGATGAGCGTCAACAACAGTTAAATATTCTATTTTTTCAGCTGCTGCAGGATGGATTAATTTTGATTGTGCCAATGAAATAGCCTCCTGTTGAGTCAATGCATTGCGAATCTGCCCGGATTGGGTATTGGCTAATTTTGTTTGAATTGCCTGACCATTATAAAATACTATTTGGTAATAAGAACTGTCAAAAATTTGGACTACTTGAATGGATTTAATGTATTGAATGGTTTCTTTTTGTTGTATGGTTTTTAATACCGAACTAATATTGGTTGTTTGAGTATCAATCCATAACGGGGCATCAGCTTTTTTTATATCTTCTCCTCTTATTTGTTCAATATTCGTCCAACTAAAATAGAGGCCGCCTAATGTCCATAAAAAAAATTGAATGCCTAAAAAAAGACCTAAGTAACGGTGCGATTTTCTTATAAGTTGATGCCATTTTCTTTTATGCATGTAAGTTTTGGTTTTAATGAAATGGTTAGCTTAAGTCTTTTTTTAGTCATTTGGTTGTTGCCATTTGTATCAATGCTTTTTTCAAAGTAAAAAGATAGCAAGGTAAGCAATGCCTTAAATGCAGGCAATTATTGAATCGGGGGTTGGTTAGTTGCTTTCCTTTTTTTTCTTTCTTTTTCAATAAGCGGAAGCATTACCAGATCGTACATATCCTTCACCATGCCGGCCACAATTGAGCTTGCTTTTTCTGGAGTTCCTGCATAGTAGGGGGGCTGCGGGTCATATTCAAGATCTAACATGACGCCTTCTGTGTAAGGGCGACCCATTAAATCATCGATGATAGCTAGCGACATGTCCATGCCGGCCGTAACACCGGCAGAAGTCCAATATTTACCATCTTTAACCCATCGTTCTTTTTTAAATTCTGCGCCGTATAATTCCATCATTTCTGCAGCTCGATACCAATTGCTGGTTGCTTTCTTCCCTTTAAGTAAACCTGTGGCGCCTAATATCCAAGATCCGGTACATACACTTGCAGTATAAGCGCTGGTTTTGTCTATTTGAATAATCCATTTAAGTAAACTACTGTCTTGTGTTTGCATAAATGTTTCTACGGCACCGCCGGGAATAACTAAAATGTCGAGATGGTTAATTTCGTTGATCGAGCTGTCTACTTTTACACTAAGGCCACGTTGATTTTTTACCATTCCTTTTTGTTTCCCAATAAAAAAGGTTTTGGCGCCCGAAATAGAAGCCAAAATATGGTAAGGGCCCATTGCGTCTAAGGTGTTGTAACCGTCATATATAAGAATGCCTATTTTTTTGATAGGTAACTTTGGCTTAGTAAGAAATACAGCCATTTTTTGTTGATGTAAAATGGCAGCCGCCGAGTCTGAAACTTTGGTTTGTGCAACCACAGAGGTGTTAATGGCACATAACAACGCCAATGAAAGGATGATTTTCATGTATGTTAAATTGTTAGAAGTGAGGAATAAGCAATGCCTTTGAATGCAGCAATGCAACTTCTCGTTTAGGTATGGGTAATGCCAACAGAATTGGGTGTTAGCCAAACCACGGAATTGCCCGGAACGAGATGTTAAAGGATTAAATGAAAATATTTAATACCTCATTTTGAGGGGGATGGAATATCTCCGTGGCGTGGTTACTTGAATACTTTCGCGATAGTTTGCCAAAAAGTGGGGTGTGTTTTAACACGATAAAAGCTGGCTTGTGGTTAAAGGAGCTAGATAATGCGAGTAATGGAATTTCTGATTTTTGATGTTGCTTTTGTGCTGCTGGGCTTGGATCGCTTTTTTCTTTTGCTTTTAATTTTTTCAACATTTGACATTTGCCGTTACAATGTAATTGGGGCTTTGCTTTGTTGATACAATTTTTTGCGTACTTGTCGGAAGCACGTACATAATCTATCAATATCCAAGCTTTATGAAAAGTTTGAATAACAAAAACCGTTAGTAATAGCAACGCGGTTAATGGCCGATATAAAGTGCTTATTGTCAAGTGTTATACAAATGTAATGGCATTTATGGAAAGTGTAAGGCATTTTAAAATACAAGTTAGGTGTTGGAGATGTTGTAAAAAGAATGTCGGTCAACAACAGTTTATGCACATAATAGGCAGGTATAGATACAGGGGGGTGGAGATTAAGCAATGGTCTTGTATCTTTGCGGCTTAATTGAATGCTATGCTTAAAATAGGCGTTTTTGGTGTTGGTCATTTGGGTAAATTTCATCTCAATAATTGGAAAGAAATTGATGCTATTGAATTGGTTGGATTTTTTGATCCAAATGATGGGAATGCAAAAGAAACAGAAGAGAAATATGGTTTAACACGCTATGGTAGTGCAGATGAATTATTAGACCAATGTGATGCAGTTGATATTATTGCCACAACATCCTTCCATTATCAGCTATGCAAACAGGCCATCATGAAGGGCAAACATGTTTTTGTAGAAAAGCCCCTTGCCAATACGATTGAAGAGGCAAAAGAATTAGTGAAATTGGCAAAAGAGGCCAACGTGAAATTTCAAGTAGGTCATGTTGAGCGATTCAATCCGGCTTTCTTGGCTTTAAAAAATGTGCATTTAGAACCCATGTTTATTGAAGTACATCGCTTAGCCCAGTTCAACCCGCGCGGTACTGATGTAAGTGTAATCTTGGATCTGATGATACATGATATTGATATCATTTTAAGCCTGGTTAAGAGCAATGTAAAAAGTATTTCGGCAAATGGAGTGGTGGTGATGAGCGATACACCGGATATTGCCAACGTGCGTATCGAATTTGATAATGGTTGCGTGGCTAATCTTACAAGCAGTCGCATTTCTATGAAAAAAATGCGAAAAATGCGACTCTTTCAAAAAGATGCATATATCGGTATCGACTTTTTAGAAAAGAAAACTGAAATCATTCGCTTACATGCACCGGAGGATAAGGAAGTATTTACCTTCGATATCGAAACCAATAGCGGTAAAAAAACAATTGCCATTGCTAATCCACCGGTTGAACAAGTAAATTCTATCAAGCTTGAACTTGAAGCCTTTGCGCAAGCCATCATTCATAATACCGAAACACCGGTAACGGTGGTGGATGGTTTTAGAGCTATGGATATTGCCCATCAAATTCTTGCCAAAATAGGCAAGGCTTTTGCCGAATAATTTGCCATCATTCTTATCTTTTTATTTTGAAGCAACCCCGCATAAATATCAGTTGGTACGTAGCAGGTGATATAATATGCGCCTTGATTACTTGGTTACTCTTTTACTTTTTGCGAACGGTTATTTATGATTATCCCTTTTCGGTCCCTTCCGGATTTTACCTTGGATTACTGCTTTATACCTTAGGTTGGTTAAGTTTACATTTATTAAGTGGCGCCTACGATGCACTATATCAAAAAACTAGTGTTACCGAGTTTTTGAGAACTTTTTGGGTAAGTGTTATCGGATGTTTGGTGTTGCTTTTCTTCTTTATTCTGAAGAATCCGCAAGAGGATAATAGTAATTATTATAAAGAGTTTTTCGCGCTGTTGGTACCAGTTTTTTTAAGCACCATTTTGTGGCGGATGTTTTTTTTATTTCAGGTAAAACAACAACTTCGGTTTAAAAAAGTATTTTTCAATATTCTAATCATCGGATCATCCAAACAGGCTTTTCAGTTTTTACAAGCATTTGGTCAAAGTGAAGCCGGTATTGGTTTTATGGTAAAAAGTTTTTTAAATACCAATGGCGTTATTACGAGCGATTTACCCCAAAAATTAAATATTTATCGCAACTTGGATAATTTACAAACCATTATCCATAAAGATCAAATAGATGAAGTAGTAATTACGGTTGATAAACAAGAGAGAGCTTTACTCGTTCAAATTTTGCAGCAACTGAGTGATAAAGACGTAAATATTAAGATTACGCCGGATGTGGTAGATATTATGTCGGGAGCCGTGCAAACCAATAATGTTATGGGCGTTCCTTTAATAGATGTTCATAGTGGATTACTACCTTCTTGGCAAAAAAACACCAAACGCTTGATGGATGTAGCTTTGGCTTCAATGGGGTTATTGCTGCTTTTACCTTTGTTATTGTATACCGCAATTCGAACCAAATTGTCTTCTGCCGGTTCAATTTTTTACAGTCAAGAGCGCATCGGATATAAAGGAATTCCCTTTCGAATTTATAAGTTTAGAAGTATGCTGCAAGATGCTGAAATGAACGGACCCCAATTAAGCAGTGACGATGATCCACGTATAACCAAATGGGGTAAGGTAATGCGTACCTGGCGTTTGGATGAGTTGCCCCAGTTATGGAATATTATAAAAGGCGAAATGAGTTTAGTTGGGCCGCGTCCGGAAAGAAAGTTTTATATCGATCAAATTGTTTTGCAACATCCCGAATATAGATACTTGTATAAAGTAAAACCGGGCCTGTCTAGTTGGGGTATGGTTAAATATGGCTATGCAAGTAATGTTGATGAAATGATTCAACGGATGCCTTACGATTTAATGTATATCGAAAATGCTTCTCTCTTGCTGGATTTGAGAATTATGTTATTAACCTTGGCAACTATCTTAAAAGGTAAGGGAAAGTAAGGTTTTACTGAACCGAAATCAACGAACTGTTTTCCTAAAAAGGATAAATTTGTCTGATTTGTTTAGGGTTTTGGTGTTTGTTGATAAACAAGATGTATGAAAAGTATCATTTTGTAAAAAAAATATGCCTAAATTAATTAAATGTTAAGAAAAATGTAATTACTTTGGACTGCAAAAAAAATAGCCCCTCCGTAGAAACGGAGGAACTTTAACGATTGCTTGCCATATGAAAAATCTTGAAGTATGTTGAACCGATAATCGGTTGATAATCTCTTTAAGAACACGTGACTTTAACGATTGCCTGCTTATTTTTCTAACGATTGCCTGCTATATGTTTTTCTATCACTTCTTATCTAACTCGAAGATAGGACGTGTTTTATTCGCTTTTTAATCAAAAAACAGCTATTTTAATTACGCTTAACGGCTGTTTTCTGATGCGAAACCCTTGCCAGTAAAGTATTACGGCTAAAAATATTTATGATGTCCAATCGTTTTACAGATATATTATTTCAATTAATTCACTCCCTCGAAAAAGCTGAAAAGCGAAATTTTAAGCTCTACATTAAACGAAGTTCTGCCAACGAAAACCTTAAGATTGTTGAATTATTTGACGCATTAGATAAGTTACAAGAGTATGATGAAACCCTCTTGCTTAAAAAACTCTCTTCTATTCAAAAGCCGCAACTGGCCAACGTTAAGGTGCATTTGTATAAACAGTTATTAGCTAGTTTACGCCTTTTGAAATCAACGGATAGCATTGATATGCAATTAAACGAACAGCTCGATTTTGCGCGTATTTTATACAATAAAGGATTATACACCCAAAGTTTAAAGATTTTAGAAAAACTAAAAGAAACTGCTAAGGAACATTATAAATATAATTTTCTAACGCAGGTGGTAAGTTGGGAAAAGAAAATTGAAACGCTTCATATTACCCGTAGTATGCAGCATCGCGGATATAGCTTGGCAAAAGAAGCCCTAGAAGTGAATACGCGGGTAAGTATGGTATCGCGTTTAAGCAATCTGTCGTTGCAACTTTATAGTTGGTATATCGAAAACGGGCATGCCCGCAATGAAGAGGATGAAAAAGTTGTAGCTGAATTCTTTCATAAAAACTTGCCGGAGCATGCCGAAACGCAAACTGGCTTTTATGAACGCCTTTATTTGTATCAAAGCTATACTTGGTATGCCTTTATTAGACAGAATTTTTTAGTGTACTATCGTTACGCAAAAAAGTGGGTTGACATTTTTAGGGAAAATCCTTTGATGATGAAGGTTGAAACCGGATATTATATCAAGGGCATGCATACCCTAATGAATGCGCATTTTGATTTGCGCAATTTTGAAGCTTTTGAGATTGAATTAGACCTCTTTAAAGAATTTGCAGCCAGCCCAATTGGCAATAAACACGATAATCACCGCATTCAAACCTTTATCTACATTTATAATGCTTGGATTAACCAGCATTTTATGAAAGGAACCTTTTCGGAGGGCTTAGAATTGGTGCCGGCTTTAGAAGAGAAAATGGAAGAATATGCGATGTATTTAGATAATCATCGCATATTGGTATTTAACTATAAAATTGCTAACCTCAACTTTGGTTGTGGTAGATATGGCGTTGCTATCGACTATTTGCAAAAAATAATTAATGGTAGTGTGGAGTTAAGAAATGATTTGCATTGTTATGCAAGATTGTTACACCTGCTTTGCCATTATGAACTAGGAAACTTCGAAATCATTGATTCGTTAATTAAATCGGTTTATCGGTTTATGGCTCGAATGAAAAATTTAACCATCGTTGAGCAAATGATGTTTAAATTTTTACGCAATTCATTTCATTTGTCAAGAGGGGAGTTGAGAACAGAATTAAAAGAATTGTTAGCCGCAATCAAACAATTAGAAAAAAATCGTTTTCAAACCCGCTCATTTGCCTATTTGGATATTATTTCTTGGTTGGAAAGTAAATCTACTGGTTTGCCACTGAGTGAGGTGATACACGCAAAATATAAAAAGGCTAAAGTAAGGAGATATAAAAAGCCCAAACCCAAAAAGAAAATAAGTGCTTAGCAATAAAAAAAGCGACATTCAAAATGTCGCTTTTTTTTTAAAATCAGTTTGCTTTTATTGTTTTGGGTATTCATAAACAGCATAACCCCAAGCAGGTAAACTAGCCGGTTGGTTGGTTATTTGAATAGCTTTGCCATTAAACACATTCGTTGCAGTGCCAAGTAACTTTTTATCACGAATAGTAACTTTTTGGGCTTGGGCAGATAAATTCAATATCACGAGTACTTTGTTTGCGCCTTTGCTGCGTACAAATGCATACAATGCTTTATCATCGCCAACATTAAGTTTTGTAAAAGCTGCATCAGCGGCTAGTGCCGAATTTCTTTTACGTAAATTTAATAATGTTGTGTAAAATGGCGCTCTGAGATATTTTCCAAATTCAATAGGATCTTTTTCAAAAAAAGCGAGTGGACGCAATAAAGGCTCTTCTTGGCCACTATAGATTAATGGAACAGATCTTGCCATGGTTTGACTTAAAACGGCAAATGGTGCATGGATAGGGCCTGCAAAAATGCCGTAATCGGCCTTGTTCCAACTATTTTCGTCATGATTGCTAGTGAAATGCAATTCGATAGCGGTTTTTGGATATACGGTATCATATTTATTTTTTACCGAATCCAGCGCAAATGCTGGGCGTTCGCCTGCAGCAACTTTTGCCATCATATGAAAAAATTCCCAAGGGTAGGTTGCATCAAATCCGCTATGATGTAAGTAAGCATTATCGCCTTCGGCTAACATGAAAATATTTGGTTTTGTTTGAAGTAATGCTTTGGTGCATTTAATCCAAAAACTACCCGGCACGTTCCAGGCTACATCACAACGAAAACCATCAATTTTTGTTTCTGTAAGCCAATATTTCATTTCATTAATCATGCTATCTTGCATCACTTCATTTTTGTAATCAAGAATACGCGTATCTGTCCAATCAAACATGGTAGCAGGTTGGCCCGTACTGTCTTTTACAAAAAAATCTTGGTGGGTATCCAGCCATCTATGATCAGCGCCGGTGTGGTTCGGTACCCAATCGATAATTACTTTCATTCCTTTCGCGTGAATAGCGTTAACCAGGTTTTTCCAATCTGCTAAAGTTCCAAATTCAGGATTTATAGCTGTATAGTCTGATACCGCATAATAACTACCTAATGTGCCCTTACGATCTTTTTTACTGATAGGGTTGATTGGCATAAACCAAATAGTTTGTACCCCCATTTTTTTTAAACGATCCAAGTGTTTTCCAAATGCATTGAAAGTACCTTCTTTGGTATATTGGCGTACGTTTACTTCGTACACATTACCTTGCATTATCCAGTTGGGATGCGTGTAAATTGCGTTGGCGCTTGTTTTTTGTTGTGCTATTGCAGCCGTTGCAATAAACAATAAGCTAACCATTAGGAGCGTAATATTTTTCATATAAAATCTTTTACCAAAGGTAATATTCCGCTCCGAATTACAGTATGGAATTTATGATAGGAGTTGTTGAATAATAGCTAAACTCTTTTCTTCTAATGGTTTGCAGATAAATGCTTTTACTTGCTCAAATGATTTTGCTTGAAGTTGATCTGAAGGGTGTTCACTCGATGAACAGAGTACAACTGGGATGGTTTTTAAAACTTCATATGAGGTTGATTGAAGTTGCGTTAGAAATTGCCAGCCGTCCATTACCGGCATGTTAATGTCAAGAAGAATCAATGACGGCATTTTTGCTGCTATATCACCCAATTGGGCAGCTATTTCTAAATATTGCAATGCCTCTTCACCATTTTTTTTCACGTAAACCTCCTTGCAAATACCTGCCTCTAGTAACAATATTTCATGTAACGTGCAAGTAATAAAGTCATCATCCACACAAAGTATCATTTTGCTCATGCACAATTTTTTAAAATTATGGTAAAGGTCGTTCCGATATTCTCTTCACTCGAAACGCTAATAGTGCCACCTAAAGTGGTGATTTGAGCATGAACTAGATATAAGCCAATACCCTTGCTATTGGGATGGTCATGAAATCGCTGCCTAAGTCCAAATATTCGGTCTTTTACATATTGCATATTCATTCCCAGGCCATTATCTTCAAAAGTTAATTCGGTGTGATTCGCTAACTTCTTGGCTCGTATTTGAATAATTGGTTTTCTGTTTGGATGTGCATACCTAATAGAATTGCTTATTAAGTTTAAGAAAATGCTTTTTAGATAATCTTGGTTAAAGTATAGGGTAGGCGCCTGCTTAAAATCGGTAATAATTTCGGCTTCTGATTGTTTAATGGAATAGTTTAACTCGGTAATGGTTTCTTGGAAAGTATCTTGCAATACTATATTTGTTTGCTGAATATTGGCTTTGTCTTTTACAATCAAAATAGAAAGCAAGTCGTTCAAGGTTTCGTTCAATTGATGGGTAGATTCGGCAAACCCTTCCACCATTTTTCTAGTTCGTTCATCGCTTACATGATCCAAGTCAATTAAATCTACTAAACCCAGTAAGTTGGTAAGTGGTGCCCTCAAGTTGTGGGTAGTGATATAAGAGAATTGCCTTAAGTCGTTATTGTTTTGCGTTAATTCTTGTATAAGTCGTTCGCGCTCTAATTCCCTTTCTTTTTTGGCACTAATATCCCGTTGAATAGAAATCCAGTTTGTAAACTTGCCCGTTTCGTCGGTGATTGGTTTTAGGGTCATACTCATCCATAAACTTTTTCCATCTTTCCGCTCATTGAGTAATTCTACCTCGCATGTTTTTTGTTCATTAATAGCCTTTCTTATTTTAGCCAGCGAGTGCTGATCTTTTTGTTTGCCTCTAAATATTTTAGGTGATTGACCAATTAATTCTTTGCTTGAATAACCGGTAATCTTTTCCATCATTTGGTTTACATAAACAATTTTGGGCCCACCGGCATGGAGGTCATCAAAGTTGGTAATTACTACGCCATCTGTAGCATTGGTTATAACCGATTCAAGCAAACGACGCTGCCGCTCTTCATGGGTTTGTGTAGTAATGTCTTTTATTGCACCGATTATGCGCAACAAGCGTTTTTGTTTATTGCGTACAATAACAGAATGATCTTGTACATATGCATATTCACCATTGCTTTTTTGTAATCGATATTTTTCAAACCAAAAATTAGCCTCTGAACGTAAAGCTTTGGCAAACGATTTTTTAATTTTATCCCGATCCTCCGGATGAATAAGTCGCCAGCGGGTAATTTTAGAATCCGATAAATTTTTTACCTCATAGCCAAATAAAAGGTTAAAACCATCGCTATAATAAATCTCATCTTTTTTTACGTCCCATTCCCAAATTGCTTCTAAACTAGCCTTGGTTACATATTCAAATCGTTCGTTGGATAGTTTGATTTCATCTTCAACTTTCTTTTGAGCTGAAATGTCTTTTAGATAAACATAAAACTCTTGATGAGCTGCAGTTAATAAAGCGGCCATCGTTACTTCAACGTCTGCTAAACTGCCATCTTTACGTTTGGCTACTGTTAACCACTTTTGATTTTCAGCAGGTGTTGTTCCCTTTTGCAAAAGCGAGATGGCTTGTTTACTAATACGAGGAAGAATATTGCCAAAAAGCGGTTGATCTAATAGGTCATCATCGCTATATTGAAGCTTATTCTTTTCTTGTTGGTTAACATGCAGGATAATTCCTTCTTGGTTAATTGCCACAATGGTGTCAAATGTGGCATGCATAATTAAACGATTCCTTTCTTCACTTTTTTCGAGTAATTGTTCTGCTTCTTTGCGTTGATGAATATCTGTTAATGAACCGGCCATGCGCATTGGTTGACCACGGTCATTCCAAACAGCTTGCCCTCTTAATAAAAACCATTTATATGCAAAGCCCGACACCAATAAGCGAAATTCATGGTTGAACACCGCATGATTGGTGAAATGTTGCTGTATTTTACTGTAAAGTTCTGGCAGGTCGTCTTGGTGAATTAATTTTTTGAGAACGTCAAATCCGCCATCAAGTGGTAATTCTTTTTGTTGGATGAGGGCTAAAAAACGATCAGAAAAATACATGTCTTGCGTTTCAATATTCCAATCCCAAATACCGTCACTGGAGCCTTCAATAGCTAGGTTAAAACGATCTTCACGCGCAGCTAAAAGATCATTAGCTGCTTTCTGTTTCGAAATATCTCGCGCATTGCCAATAATATATTTTCCCTTCGCTTCTCTTACACAAGTTAATCGAGAAGAAAACCAAACAAACTTATTTTGCGCATTTAAAAGGCGATAAGTGATTTCACTATCCACCAAATTACTATTTGTAACAGCCTTTAAAAATTGGGAAAAGTTTTGCTGATCTTGTGGATGCAGCCAACATGAAATGCTCTTGTTGAGCATAAACTTTGATTGATACCCGAGTGCTTTTTCGCTGCTCGGGCTAACAAAAATCAATTGTCCGTTTTCGGTTAAACCTAACAATAAATCATCCGAATATTGGATGTATTGTTGGAAAAAATCATGCGATTGGCGTAAAACTTCAAAATGCTTTTTAGGTGCCGTTATATTTTGAAAAAAGCAAGCGACCATCCTTTGCTCTATTGGATAGCCGGTTGCCTTTATTTCAAATTTTTGATTGGTATCTTCTAGTGAAAATAAAATATTGCAACACTTATTTTTTAATATACATTTTTGAATAAGCTGTTGTAACGAATCCCATTGATGAATGCCAAGTAATTTTTTGAGTAAATCATCCGACATCCGATATTGAAAATTTCCCTGAGGATGGCTACTCATTACAGCACCAAATTCACTAAAAAACACGATGGTATGTTGCATGAGCAATACAATCTCGTGCAATGCAATCGCATTTAGTGTTAATTCATTGGCCGTATCAAATTTCCTCGGTTGCTGCATGTTTCAGTTAGACAATGCCTATTTATTGTAAAAAAAGTCGAAATAATAAATGATGCGTAAAATCCGAATCTACTATCTTTAAAACGCAATTTTTTAAGGAATATTTACGGATTTTAAGATGCGTAAAAATACCTATTGCGAATAGTTTGAATTGTAGTAGAATTGATGCAATCCTTTGCAGTTGATAAGTAATGGGCTGTGTAATTATGACACATTGTGGCATAATTAAGATTAAATTGTTCTAACTTGATTTATATTAATAAGTTACAGATGTTTATAGATCGTTATGTTTTATTAAAAATGTCAAAAAAAAATCTCATTTTGTCTAATTTCTTGCCTGTTTCAACAAGTTTTGTTTAACTTATGTTGGTTGATAGTTTAACATTGTGCTACAGATGTCGTTGTAAATATGAGGTTTGTTTAGCTATTTTGCTAGCCAATATAAGTATTGAAATTGCCTCAATTTTTAACCGCGTCAAATTGGTTTTTTGAGGATAGAAAAACCTATTTAAACTTTACCGCACTTAGTATTAACTTCAAGCATATTTAAATTCTAAATCACGAGCATGATTTTTAAAATAATTGGAAGCTATTGTTTGTTTTTGTGTTTTTGGTTACAAGGTTTTGCACAGCAACAAAGCCGGCTTCCTATTGGTGTTTTTGATAGTGGAACGGGTGGTTTAACCATTTTGGAAGCCATTTTAAATTTGGATGAATTTAATAACATTACCGGCGCAGCCGGAAAAGATGGGAAACCTGATTTTGATCAAGAAACTTTTCAATATTTGGCCGACCAAGCCAATATGCCTTACGGAAATTATGCCGCTGTTCAGAAAACTGATTTATTGAAAGAGCATATTTTAAAAAACATGCAATTCTTTTTGTCCAGTCATTTTGATTTACGGATAGATAATGTTTTTC
>JBJOQA010000231.1:0-4170 GCA_046050225.1 Bacteroidota bacterium
AGTGAGGTAAAGTAAAATGATAATGGCAATGCCAATAAAAATGCCTTTTGATATATTTTTATCGGGGCGTTCTACTTCTGCACCAAAATTTATGGTTTGTTGATAGCCCCCGTAGGTAAAAGAAACAGCAACCAGGCCGATGCCAAATGCTTTTAAGTAGCCCCACGAATCGGGTGTTGCAATAGGTGCTAATGCTTGCGTGGCGGGAGCAGGGTCGCCTGCAAAAAACAAAGGGCTAATCAACAAAACAATCAAACTAATTTTTATTATAGCTAAAATATTTTGTGTTTTAGCGCTCATGCGTAGGCCTAATAAATTTACACCGTAAAAAATAACGATTGCTGCAATGGCGATACTAATTTGGATTTGTTGCACATAATGGGCGTTTGCCTTTATTAATAACCACTCGGCATTTTTTGAAGCAGGAATAAATAACCCGGTTATATATTCGCCCCCAACCAATGCTACCATCGCTAAGGATGCCGCATTTGAAATTAAAATCACGCAATTGATAGCAAAAGCTACAGAAGGGTGATAGGCGTACGAAAATACTTTGTAATAACCGCCTGTTACCGGCAATCTGCTGCCTATCTCGGCATAGGTTAAAGCACCGCATAGGGCAACCACACCACCGGCAATCCAGGCTAAAAAAAATAAGGTGCTATTAGGCGAATCTTTGGCAACATTTAAGGGCGTTCTAAAGATGCCCATTCCTATCACCAAGGTTACCACAATCATGGTGAAGTCAAATAAGTTTAATTTCTTTATTGCAGACATGCAGGTAAGTTACTGTAATTAACCTAGTTGCAAAAATTTTGAATATCAATTTCCTTGTGCGGGTATTATTGATTTTTACAAAACAAAAAGTTGTAAGTTTGTAGCATCGCTTTTTAAACAATTTGATACGTTTAAGGCGTGCATGGAGGTTGGCTATTCAGAACTAAAAAAAATAAACAAATGAAAAAAGTATTTCAATTCGCACTGATTATTGCGATGATGATTCCGGCAATGAGTTTTGCACAAACAAAAAAACCAGTTTGGGCTGAAATGAAAAAATTCCATTATTTCATGTCTACTTCTTTCCATCCTGCCGAAGAAGGAAATTTTGCGCCATTGAAAGCAAAAGTGGATAGCATGTTTGCTGCTGCCCAAGCTTGGGAAGATGCTGCCGTACCTGCAGATTTTAAGCCGGAAGAAACCAAAAAAACTTTAAAATTATTAACCATTAAAGTTGCTGCTTTAAAGAAAGCTGTTGAAGCTAAATTGGATGATAAAGAATTAGCAAGATTGATTGCCGATGCACACGATGTGTTTCATAAAGTAGCAGGTGAATGTCGTAAAGAAGATTAATTGTTTTCTATACAAATAATTAAAAAAGCCATTGAAATTTCAATGGCTTTTTTAATTTTCTTTGTTCAGTTTCGATTTTTTCCTTCTACATTTGCCCACGATTTTGGTTCCAAGGCTTAACAATTGTAAAGCTTATTGGATTAAAAGGGAAGTTCGGTGAACTTGATTAAACAACGATTCCGACGCTATCCCCGTAGCTGTAAGGGCGGCCGTAACAGGCTTAAAATATCTCACACCACTGTTCGCCATGAATGGGAAGGTAAAGCCTAAGCCAGAAGACCTGCCAAGATTTACACAATCATTCAAAGCTTTCGGGTGAAAGGCATGGAGTGTAAGCGCCGCGAGGCATTTATATTTCTATCAGGTTGGCTGGGGCCATCCTGCTTATTTCCACGAAAGCAGTCACAAAAATCTTTTTATGAAAAGAAGAATTTTCATTGTGGCTGCTCTGATGTACGGCAGCCAGTTGCAGGCGCAACAAGACAGTACACGCTCACTTGATGAGGTAGTAGTAACCGCCAACAAGTTTCCGCAGAAGCAAAGTAGTACCGGTAAGGTATTATCAGTGATTAATCGTCAAACCCTGCAACGTAATACCGGCAGAAGTTTGGCGCAATTGCTCAATGAACAAGCCGGCTTGGTCATTAACAGTGCGCAAAATCCATTAGGTACAAATCCAACTACGTATTTGAGAGGGGCAGGGTCGGCGAATACACTCATTTTAGTTGATGGTGTTCCGGTTAATGATGCCTCAGGTATTTCGGGTGAATTTGATTTGAACCAGTTTTCGGTAGATCAAATTGAACGGGTAGAAATTTTAAAAGGTGCCCAATCGGTTTTATATGGTAGTGATGCCGTTGCCGGTGTAATCAATATTATTACACGCAAAGGAACCAAAGCCAAGGCGCAATGGAATGCTGTTGCAGCAGCGGGATCTTACGGCACTTTTAAAGGAAATGCCGGAGTTAACGGTGGCTATAAAGCAATAGATTACTCCTTGCAATATTCACGCACTAAAACAGATGGTTTTTCAGCCGCTTCCGGTAATGAAAAAATCAATGATCGCGATGGGATGCGTCAAGATGTTTTGGGTGGAAATTTGCGTGCTCAACTTGCCAAAAACTGGTCGGTGCGTGTAGGCGGGCAATATGCACGCTACAAAGCAGATGTAGATGATGCTGCATTTATAGATGATCGAAACAACATCATTCACAACAAAAATTTGCAACTCAATATACAGTCGGTAACCAAGTTTAAAGCTGGAAGTATCACGGTAAATTTGGCTTATAACAAAGTAAATCGTTTGTTGCAGGATTTAAAAAATATTCCGGCTGATCCCAATGACTATGATCCTTATGATGGAACATTCATTGGTAAGTCTTTAATGGGCGAGGCCTACGGTAATTTTGATTTACATAAATATTGGGGATTACTAGTAGGATTTGATACACGCAAGCAAGAAGCTGATATAACGAGTACGTATAGCAATTTGGGAAGCGATCAGTTGTATGCATCACAGTTTAACAGTTTTGTTTCATTGTATTTAAAAAATTGGAAAGGCATTTCAGCCGAAGCCGGCGTGCGATATACGCACCATACACGTTCGGGCGATATGGCAACCTATACCTTTAATCCATCTTATACTTTTGGTAAAGGGTGGAAATTGTTTTCCAATATTTCAACGGGTTTTAGAGCGCCTACTTTATATAATATTGCTTCCGAATATGGCAATACAAATTTGAAGCCTGAAAAATCGGTTTCTTTAGAAGGAGGGATACAATATCAACCGATTTCCGGAGCATTTACAACACGCTTAACCTGGTTTAATCGTACCATTAAAGATGTGATTGTATTCAATAATTTATTTGTTCCGCCTTACGGACAATACGGTAATGCCAATAGTCAAAAAGATCATGGCTTAGAACTTGAGGCAACCATCAAACCCAATAAGGATTTTACAATTGGTTTTAATTATGCTTATGTTTATGGTCGCATTCATCAGCCATCTGAATTGGATGGAAAAGATTCGGCCACTTATAATTTATATCGTCGCCCCAAACATGTAGCTAATTTGCATTTAGATTATAACATTCACCCCAAATGGTTTGCTTCATTGGGCTTTAGATGGATAGATCAACGAATTGATCAGTATTATAATAGCAATACTTTTAGCACCGAATTAGTAAAATTGGATGCCTATCATCAGTTAGATTTTTATCTGTCTTACCAAGTAAAGAAAACCATGAAGTTGTTTATTGATGCACGTAATATCACCAACCAAAATGTAGTGGAAGTGTATGGCTACAATAGCCGAAAATTTAATGCAATGGGTGGCTTGATGTTGCAGTTGTAAACTGTTTTTATAAAGAAGAATTCAATTGAAAATAAAAGCGCCGGGTATATCTCGGCGCTTTTTTATAATGTGTTAGTATATTAAAGTTGATTATCGTTTTTCTATGCAGCGTCGCACCCTTAACGATTGAAACGTCTCAACCCCGCCAACCTTCAAACCCCTAAACCCCTCAAACCTTCCACCCCCTCACCATCTCCCTTACTTCAAATGCACAACCAAATGAAAGTGTAAAGCCACTTCCGCCGTGCCCGTAATTATGAATGATGTGCAAATTGGGTTCTTTTTCTAAACGAACCGTTTCGCGATAAGGCCGTACCCCTGCCCAAGCACCTGAAACTGTTAGTGATTTTAAAAAGGGTAAATCAACGTAGGCTTTTTCAACAATTTTCTGAATGGTTTCAGGCTCCGTTTCGGCACTGTTAACACCCATTTCATAGGTGCCGCCAACAATGATGGCATCTTTGCGC